>CAZWTY010000011.1:0-65166 GCA_964637565.1 uncultured Desulforapulum sp. | reverse complement strand
CCCATACAACTCTTTTTCTTTGACCCATAAACAGTGTTCACCGGGAATTGCTGCATTGTTATGGACCATGCTTGCACACTTTGCAGGACGTCGAAAAGGGACAGGACTGCCCGTTGCTTCTGTTATAATACAAATAAATCTCAGAACATTATCTGTCTTTGGCGATTGCAAAGGGGTGAGAGAAACTATGGAAACGGTGTCAATCTTGAAGCCTGTTAAAACCTTTATTTTTTAATGTAAAATAATAAATACAAGACCATACTGTCAAGTATCATGGGGAATTTTCAAAATAATTATTTAATTCCCTCATTGTTTATGTAATATATACCTTAAATTGACAACAAGCTTTAGTGAAGCGAGGCCATTCAAACAGTACGGGCATTCAAGGAGAGTCTCATGAACGTGGAATCGGTCGTTCAAAAAATTACATCTGAAATCCGTCGTCACGTTGACACGGCTGTGGTTGGGTTGAGTGGAGGGGCAGATTCATTTCTTGTCATGCTCCTTAGCGCCGAGGCTTTGGGAAAGAAAAATGTTCATGCTTTGAGTATGCCCTACTCCGATCTCGATATCAGGACCTTCAACCTTTTGAGCTCCACCTGTGCAGAACATGTAGGCGTTCACCACCATGTGGTGGGAATCGGGGCCATTGCCGATGCGATCAACCACACGGTGTCTGGTTTAATTGGGACTGAGGATACCATATCCACTTTGAATGCAGGCAACGGCAGGTCCAGGGCCCGGATGTGTGTTCTGTACGGTTACGCCCATCACCTGAATGAAAAGCTGAAAAACAGGGTCAGAGTCATGGGCACCGGAAATCTTTCTGAAGATTTTATCGGGTATGATACAAAAGGCGGAGATGCCCTGGCCGATATTTTCCCCATCGGACAACTGTTTAAATCTGAAGTCTATAAGATGCTTGAATACTTTCGAGATTGTGGAAAAATCACGGAAGACATGATCAACCGGGTTCCATCGGCAGGTTTATGGGAAAATCAAACGGATGAAGACGAACTCGGTTACAGTTACGATGAGATGGAACCAGCCATCCGTCACATTCTGATGAATTATCACGCCCTCGATGAATCCGCGTTTTCGGAAATCCAGCGTTTTGTCTGGAAGAGACACCTAAACAACAAGCATAAGCATGAAGCCCCCTTTGTCATCAACCTCAGGGATGACCAGGGAAACCTCTGTCAATAAAGGTGGGCATACATTCATGGGAATCGGGTCATGATAAAATTAGGCATTGATGTCCACGGGGTTGCGGATGCCAATCCTCACCTGTTTTCCGAACTGTCGCGACTTCTTGTGGAAAACGGGCACGAAGTGCATATCCTTACGGGTGCGGAACAGACAGAAGAACTGGAGCATGAAATCCGCCATGTGCTGGGCCTTTCCTTCACCCATTTTTTTTCCACCACAAGCCATCATAAGAAAATCGGGACGGAAATCACCTATATAGACGGCAACCCCTACATGGACAATAAAATATGGAACAAAGCCAAGGCGGAATACTGCCAGAGATTTGGTATTTCACTCCATATCGACGATTCGGATGTGTACGGGAAATATTTCAAGACACCTTACGCACGATTTGAACAAAATCGTGCCGAAGACGATGGGGGACTCGAAGATGCGGTTTTGGAATTGCCTGTTTTTAATGACACAAGTCGGTTTATCGACCGGGAATTGAGAAACCCTTCCGTTTCAGTCGATATCGTGACCTGTTCCCTGATCCAGGGAGCTCTCAATATTCTTCTCGTCAAGAGGAAAAACCCTCCATTCAAAGGACAATGGGCCTTGCCGGGAGGATTCATCCATATCGAAGACAATGAAGACCTTGATGCCGCTGCCGCAAGAAAAATCAAGGAAAAAACCGGGCTGAGCCAGCTTTACATCGAACAGCTCAAAACCTATGGCGATGTTGACAGGGATCCAAGGACACGGGTTCTGACCACGGCTTATTATTCTCTGGTCAATCGGAGTCTTGTCCAATGCCAGAACCCGGTTGTCAACGAAAATGCCGAAGAGACGAAATGGTTTCCCATTCAGCAGGTTGAAAAAGATTCTTCGTTCAAAACCGAAAAACTTGCCTTTGACCATGCACAGATCGTCAGCGACCTCAAGAAAAGGCTTCAGAAAAAACTGGCCCACTCTCCCATCGCCTTTGAATTTTTGGACAAAACTTTCACATGGGCTGAACTGCGTTCAGTGTACGAGGCGATACTTGAAAAAAAACTGGATCCGGCTAATTTCAAGAAAAAAATAAAGTCACAGTATCGGATCAAAGAGCTTAAAGCCCGAAAACAGAACACATCTGCAGGCCGTCCCCCGGCCTACATCTGTTTTGAAGGAGTCAAAGATCAGTACATATGAACTCCCGGAAAAAACAGTTCTGCTTCATGGCCTGACGGTTGAAGAGGCCGACACGGTTGGGCTTGTTCTTGCGTCACAACGAATCCCCTACAAATTCGTCCGAACTGACGATCAGGCCATTGATATTCTGGTCGATATCCGTAACGAAACAAAAGCAAACCATGTTCTGCTGCTTTACAGTGAAGAAAACCAGCTCCAGGAAAGCATCGAACCGTCTTTGGACAAGTTCAACAAATCGGCCAGCGGTCTCTTCATCGCCACCCTGCTTCTCCTCGTTCATTTAAAAACATCTTCCAGCGATGCGTATCATGCGGAGATCGTTCAACGATTCGGCTCATCAGCGGAACGAATTGTGGACGGCTCATGGCACCTCAGCGTCACCGCCCTATTCCTCCATGGCGACACACTTCATCTTGCAGGAAACATGGCCTGAATCGTTTTATTCTGTTCCGCGGTTGTCAGCATCTGTGGATTGGGGACAGGATGGCTGATGGTTCTTCTTTCTGGTACGGCAGGAAACCTGGCAAACGCCTTCTTTTACCAGACTGAACATATTTCCATTGGAGCATCCACTGCGGTTTTCGGGGCTGTGGGAATTCTCTCGACCATCAGAGCCACCCGTCTTTTCAGGGAAAAAGCGCCCCGGATCAAAGCGCTGCTTCCTGTTGGAGCCGGTCTCGCCCTGCTCGGTCTTCTGGGATCAAGTGAGCAGACAGATGTCCTGGCCCATTTTTTTGGATTTTGCGCCGGAGGAGTTCTTGGGGCCATCGACGTCCTGCTTTTCAGAAACGCCGCCTCAAACAACGATCTGCAATGGATCCTTCTGGTGTTGGCCGTGTTCATCGTCGCCATATCCTGGCTTATGCCGGGCTTGTAGCCTCATAAGAGGCATTCCCCTCTCCCAGATAAACGTCAGCACCGCGTCTTGATCCGTCTACCCGTTCATTTTTTCGCAAAAAGATCTCAATCGTGATGCAAATCCCGTGGGGACCGGTTTGTCATTCAATTTTCCGCAGATTTCCACTGTTTTTTTCAAAGTACTGTAACACGCCGTACAGCAGATGCAATTTTCAAGATGATTTTTAATTTCGTCCATTCCACTGTCCCCAAGTTCATGGTCGATATATTCTGAAAGGCGTTCAAAGCACGATCTGCAAAACGAATGATCGTCTTTCGTTTCAGGATGAGTGATCATAATACTCCTTCAAAGCTTCCCGTAAAAAAAGACGGGCTCTGTGGAGGCGGACCTTAACGGTGGGGGATGATATTCCAAGGATACCAGCGGTTTCCTGTGTTGAAAAGCCTTCCACGTCTCTGAGCACAAGAACGAGGCGATAGTCTGTCGGAAGATTTGAGACAGCGGTCTGAATTTTTTCAGCAAGCTCAAGGTTTAGCAGTTTTTCAACCGGTTCATCCGCCCATTCCGGAACACTCTCCATGTCAAGGCCGGAATGGGAGGGCATGAACTCTTCCAGCGAAAGCTCTCGCTCAGGAGCAAATTTTGATTTCCGTTTCATTTTGTGACACACGGATGAGGCAATCAGGTAAAGCCAGTTTTTAAATGACATCTCCTGCCTGAAGTCTTTCAGGTATTTGAATACGTTAAAAAAACTCTCCTGAACCAGGTCCTCGGCGTCTTGAGCCGTGGGACAGATTTTCAGACCGAAATTATAAATTTTAACCTGGTATTTTTCCATGATACGGTGGAACAACCCTGGTTTACCATGCCGTATCCCGTCAATGAGTCTCAGGTCCTCTTCGTGTGTTGAGGTTTTTTTCATTTTTTATCGTCATTTTTTTTCATGTCTGCCACCTGGCAGGCATCGCGCATTCAGGTGCTTATTCCCATTTTGGGAAGAATGACGGTTTGAAGCAGAACCCATAACCCAATAAATCCCAGAAACAACAGAACACTTTTCATCGGTACCTCCATGTTTTCATCACGATTGTCGAGCGTATTTCAACCGAACAAAACCCAAAGCCTTGTATCCCAGGAGGGTCATCACGAGACCAAGGTGCATGATGTCAAGGCCTACAATCACCTCGGGAGCCATATGGTAACCCGGAAAATTTTTCAAAACCAAGATCATCCCCGTGCTCACGATCCCGATGGTAAGGCCGTGGTTGATCAGCGTATCCGTAACCTGCTTTTTTGTAAGACAAGTGTATCGTTTTACCAGCATCTCCAAAGTAACATGATAAAAAAACAATAGGCAGAATACAATGGCAAAACCGTAATGAAGGGCATGTGTCAGTTCAAAATCCGCAAGCCAACCGAAACCCGGAATATCCGCTATATAGTACCTTTTAAATATTGGCATCTGGGCGAACCCCGAAAGCAGCAGCATAAAAAATGCCGCCTTCAGGGCGATCTTAAAGATTTTATGATTCATGGGACTCCTCTTTCTGTGTCATCAATTCGTTGCCAGTCGTTTTTTTCATCGTGAAAATAAAACGCGAAACCGCCGCCACAACACCTGCAATCGGAGAGAAGAAAAGAGCGGTGGCCATTGCGTTTCCATCCGCCATGACATCCTTTTTTCGATCAAGATCAGGAAGTCCCTTCCCTTTCTGGATTGCCTGATTCAAAAGATCAAAAGGTACAGGCGATACATAGATTGTGTTAGTGCCACCGTTTTCAAGTTCACCGTAAACGTATCCCCCTGTTTCACGGGCAATTTCATGAGCTTTCGCCACAATTTCACTCCTGGGGCCGATCGTTTGAACATGTTCAGGGCAGACATCGATACATGCCGGATTCGCCCCCATGGCAACTTTTTCGTAACATCGATGGCATTTGTACATAACACCGTTGCCCGCAAGGGATGGAAGGATATCGAGATAAAGGCCGACTCCGGTCTGTCGCTGAGGGATATCCCATGGGCAAACGTTTTGACATTTCGCCCCTCCAAGACAGATATCCGGGTTGATCACAGAAAGGCCGTTTTTCTTCTGGTATGCGGCTCCCCATGGACAGAGTTTCACACAAGGCGGGTTGACGCAGTGCATACAGCGCCTCGGGATGAACACCGTAAGATCGCCCTGGCCCGTCGTCACATCTGCCTGCTGGATAGTCAGCCAGTTATAGGGTGTCAGCCGGCTTCTCTCCTCTCTCATGTCAGACCAGTCTTCAGCCTTGACACGTGAAGGGCGCATGCGTGGAAAAGGCTTTGAAGGTTCAGGAAAATAACGTTGATTCTCTTCACGGCAGGCTTCCACACACTCTCCGCACCCAACGCATTTTCTCAGATCATGAAGGGTGGCAAGAGGTTCCTGGTTGATCTTACCGGCACTTTCGGCCAGGCCAGGAACAGCTGTTGAACAGAGAAGAGCTGCTGTTCCTTTGATAAAGGATCGTCGTGAAATGGATGTCATAAAAAACCTCTGGCTACATTTTTTAACATGAAACATTTTTGAACATAAGGAACCGGAAAAATCAAAAAGGTTACAAAAAATTATATTAATTATGGTATAATTTCAAAAAACATCAAGTTCAAACCAATCGCTATATTCATCTTGTCCAATCCATACCGTTAAGACAAAACATCATAGGGGGCCACGTGAAAACAAGAATCACAGAACTTCTTGGAATCGATCATCCCATCGTCCAGGGCGGCATGCAATGGGTGAGCAAGGCTGAGCTTGCCGCAGCCGTCTCCGAGGCCGGCGGACTTGGAATTATTACGGCGTTGACTCAACCAAACCCCGATGCCCTTGCTGAAGAAATAAAAAAAATGAGGGCGTTGACGGACAAACCCTTTGGTGTCAACCTGACCCTGCTCCCGACTCTTAAACCCGTTCCCTATCATGATTATGTGGACGTTATGGTTTCAGAAAACATCCGCATCGTGGAAACAGCTGGCCGTAGCCCGGAAGAATTCATGCCAAAATTCCTTAAAAACGGAATCATGGTCATTCACAAATGCACCTCGGTCAGACACGCCCTAAAAGCCCAATCCATGGGCTGTGCGGCTGTCAGTGTGGATGGTTTTGAATGCGCGGGACACCCGGGCGAAGACGATATTCCAGGTCTTGTCCTGCTCCCCATTACTGCTGACCAGGTTTCCATTCCCATCATCGCATCCGGAGGATTCGCCGATGGCAGAGGTCTTGCGGCCGCCCTGTGCCTTGGCGCCGAGGGGGTGAACATGGGGACACGTTTTCTGGCCACACGTGAGGCGCCTGTCCACGAAAATGTCAAAGTTGCTCTGGTAAAAGCCGATGAACGTCAAAGTGCCATCATATTGAGAACGCTTAAAAATTCTGCAAGAATATATAAAAATTCAGTGGCCCTTGACATTCTTGCCATGGAGGCCCGGGGCAATGCCACCATTGAAGAACTGGCCCCTCTGGTCAGTGGCGCCCGGGGACGTTCCGTTTACGAAACCGGCGATATCGAAGCTGGAGTTTGGTCCGCAGGCATGGTCGCAGGCCTGATTCACGACATTCCCACTGCCAAGGAGCTGGTTCACCGGATCGTAAGGGATGCCGAAGATATATTACGCAAACGGTCACAACTGTTATGATGATCTTAACATATTAAAAACAAGGGGGATTTGCCATGGCTCACACAATCCGACCGATTGTCCTTGCGATTCTTGCCGGCCTGCTATTTTCATCCTGTGGTGCCCTTGAACCCAAATTTTACCCTGAAAACAAAACCATTACATCCACGCTGTTTCCGTCAGACAAAGAAGATAAGAACGATCCTGAATTTGAAAAAAAACTCGAAATGCTGCTCAGCGGCCATGAAGCGGGGATCAGCCAGAAAACATCCATGAAAAGCTCTTTTTTCATTGAAAAAGGCAAACTCCTGATTATCAACAACCTTACCGGAATCGATACCGTTTTTTTTGATGAATTCAAACAGGAAATCCAGAAAAAAGAAAACAACCTGACCCAGGTTGAGGTCATCGCTGTCTCGTCCCTTCCCAATCTTTCAACCCTTCGTCTGATGGGGGCAAGACAACAGGCCAGGTATGTCCTTGTTCTCAATTCCTTTTCGAACGTTTACCGTTACCATAACGGATGGACCATTCCGACCATTTTTGGCCTGGGTATGCCCTATTTTTTTCTGGAGACCCAGACCATCAAAATATTCACAAAAGTTGAGTATTCCCTGATCGACATCAAGGAAAATGTAATTTTATCCAACGAATCCGTCACATCCGAAGCTGAGAGCAGGGCCATCCTTCCTGAAAGCGGAATCGTACAATACAAAATAACAAACGGGGCTGTTTTCGAGGGGGCGAAAAAATTGAAACTGAAATTTCTTGACAGAATCAATGGCTAAGACCCCCTCCTATATTTCATCTACTCCACAGCGCTTTCAGATGAAATTCGATGCTCAAAATCATTTGAATTATGTTTTTTCGTTGTGCTATGAATGTCCCATGGTATTTTCTTCCCGCTGTCAGGGTTGGCTACATCATCGGTTTCGGAGGTTTTAAAATGCCCATTGATCATTTATTGCAGCTTAAAGAGAAATTCGACATTCAAATCTTTGATGAAAAACAGGACATTTCTTCACTCAGGAAAAACCACGTCTGTTTTTCAGGCTCTCCGCGCAAACATCCGGATCGTGACAACAAGATCATCCTTGTTTCCGATCTTTTTGGAACGCATCCAACGTATTACGAATTCAACCTTCAGGACATATCCTATGTCGAGCGGCTCTCCAATGCAGTGACCATTGATGGGGAAACAGCCACCACCGCCCGGATCTGGGTTAAAAAAGGAAGCGTCGGCATCCATGCGACGCCTTTTGTGGTTGAAGATATCAACGTTTCTCGCGTTCTTTGAAAGATACCGCCCTCCTTTTTAAACCTCACAAGGAGGGCGGTTATTATATTTATTTCAATATGTTAACTCATTATTCGATGTAATTGATTCAAAAACACATCACAAAAAGATCCCCTTGAAAACCATTTTTTGTCAATATCACCCCATGCCCGGCCGATATGTTTCATATAAATATTTTGGCTGTTGATGACATGCAATGAATTTCACATACATTGATCAACGGATCGACTATGATTCAAATCGAAAAAAATGCTATTTTTTTCATCAATAACTTTAAAAAATGATGATAATGCGCTAATTTAGAATCGTTTTTTTATTATCACATAATCATTGATAAGAAGGAGATGTTTCAGCCATGAAAAAATTTTTTTTCCTGTTCTCAATCTGCGTCTCATTGATAATCTCAGGTTGCCAGACCGTCACGACCAGCCGGGTTGAAACAGACGCGGTAACGGATGTGGGGGACAAATGGAATGACACGGATTCAAGACTCGTCGCCGAAGAGATGATTGAGGACGCACTGGAGAGGCCTTGGTTGAGCCAATTCAAACAAAGCAATAACCAGAAGAACCCGACCGTTATAATTGGATCTGTGAAAAACAGAAGCCATGAACATATCAACGTACGAACCTTTGTCCGTGATCTTGAAAGAGCGTTGCTGAATTCCGGTGAGATTGATTTTGTCGCCGGAAAAAGTGAACGCGATGAAATCAGGGACGAACGTTTCGACCAGGCATCAAACGCCAGTGAGGACACGGCAAAGTATGACGGTGAAGAGATTGGCGCCGATTTCATGCTTAATGGCGAACTGAACAGCATCATCAACAAGGAAGGGGGAAAATCCGTCAAATTTTACCAGATCAACCTCACTCTCATTGATATTTCAAAAAACCGAAAAGTCTGGATAGGCGAGAAAAAAATAAAAAAACTGATCAAGCAAAGCCGGATCGGTTTTTAAAACCGCCAAACTATCCGGGGAACTTTCACAACGATAACGAAAACATGCACACGTGTTTCTTTGAATGAGATGGGGGCTCATGAAAAATTTTTTCGTCTTACTGATTTTCCTTTGTGTTTCCAGTTGCGCACCGAAGTTCAATTATGATTCATTGCAAAACGCCATGGCATCAAAAGATTGCCCGGGTTCTATCGAGTTACTGAAAAATTCTCAACAGGCCTATGGGCCAAAAGCCTTGCTGATTCACATGCTTGATTCAGGTATGATTCATTTTCAGTGCGACGATCCAAAGGAAGCCACTCTTTTTTTTCAGAACGCGGACCATCTTGCCCAAGATCTATGGACCAAGAGCTTTTCAAAAGAAGCTGCGTCGTTTGTAACCAACGACTTCATCCTTCCCTACCGGGGCGAGGACTTTGAAAGAGCGATGATCTGTCTATTCTCTGCTTTCAGCTATATCAAACTCGGTGAATTCGATGAAGCCATGGCAGATTGCAGAAGACTTGACATCATTCTCAGCGAATATAATGCTCAATATGAAAAGAAAAACGTCTATAAAGAAGACGCATTGGGTCGTTACATCAGCGGTGTTCTTTCGGAAGCAGATAAAGAATTCAGTGAAGCCTATATATTTTATCATGACGCGCTCAAAGCGTTTAAAAATTATGAGGAAGCTTACGGGACGCCCACACCGAACTACCTTCTCGAAGATCTCTTGCGTGTCTCCATTCCAGCCGACAGAAAATCAGAAGCCATAAAGCTTGTGCCCGGTGAAAGAAATATCGGGATGATAGATCACCGAACGTCACGTACATTAGGTAAAATCATCCTCGTTCATTTAAATGGAAAAGCACCCGTGAAGATTGAAAACAAATTCTCTGTAGTTACGGCAACAGGTCCCATCAGCATCGCCTTTCCTGACTATTCTGTGAACCCTCCTGCCTGCAGAACCAGCCGAATGATTCTCAGTTCTCCTGCCCACTCATGCGAGGTTGAAACGGAATTGTTCGAAGATATCAACCGTATAGCCGTGAAGGATCTCGAAGACAGAAAATTCAGAATCACAGCCAAGGCAATTGCCAGGGCCGTTGCAAAACAGGCCGTTGTTCAGGCCAGCTCAAAAGAAATGGAAAAGCATTACGGCGCCATGGCAGGCCTTATGGCCAACATCGCAGGGAATGTCGCAGCCAGCGCCCTGGAAAGAGCAGACACCCGATCCTGGCGGACCCTTCCCGGGGAAATATACATTGCACGATCTTTTGTCCCACCCGGAGAATATCAAATCAATATTGAACTGTGCGATGGTTACAGAAAAGATCTCAACAAAATTTCAGTAAAAGCTGGAGAGACAAAATTCGTTTTTTGTGATACGATGTATTGATTTTTTTATCGATATTGACTTTTAACAAACATTTGACTGTAGTTCCTGGAGCCCAGTGTATGAAAAAACAATCGTTCATTCTCTTAATACTTCTTGTTTCATTTCTGGCCTGTGTGTCAGCTCCCCCTGCTAAAAAAGAAACCAGATCTGTAAAAAGTCAGCATGAAAGAGCACGAATCGCATTTGACGAACTGGATGACAAACCTGTCGAACAGTCAGCAGTGGAACAGACTGAAGAAATCGAACCTCCCCCTGCCCCTGTCAAAGTCAGCCCCCCAAAAAAGATTGTTGAAACGCCATCTCCTTCGTCCGTGCCTCCGGTAGTGGAAGAAAAAATTGATTTCAGCTCCTCCCGCTACCTGACAGCCAAAGGTTATGGGTCATCCAAACCGGAATCCATCAACCAGGCCAAGGCCGAACTATCCAATATTTTCAAGGCAAAAATTTCAAGCGATGTGACTTCAAAGGTCAAGCAGGTTTCAGATTCCGTCAAAGGAAGCTCTTATACCCGTTCACTTCAATCCCGTGTTCAGGTTGTTTCGGAAATTGAGCTGGAGGGACTTCAAATTGGAGAAACTCAAAGAGAACGCAGCGAATACGTGACCATGGTGGCCCTTGACAAAATAAAAGCCAAAGAGAAGTGGGAAAGAGATATACGGAAAGTCGATACGGAAATCGATATCCTCATCGACAAGTCCAATAAATCAAAAAGTAAAATACAAAAACTTCTTCCCCTGAAAAAAGTGCTTGAGCTGTGGGTGAGCAGAGAAGCGACCCTCAGCCGGTTGAGAATCATCGGTTTCGCTTCGGAATTTGACCGAAATGACATGAAAGACATCCTTCAAAATGTTTGGGATCTCAAATCTTCTATGCTTATCGACATTGACGTTGCAGGACCAAACGGAAAATCGGTACGAGATAAAGTCGCTGAGATATTGACGGACAACGGTTTTAAAATCGGAGATTTTGAATCAAACGCGGACGTCTCAATCCAGGGTTCTGTCAAAATTGATGAAGTGAAAAACAACAACCCAAGATTTAAATTCGCCAGAGCCACCGTGTCTCTCAATATCATCGACGCTCTTTCAGGAACTCAGGTGGGCCAGGTGGCAGAAAACGATCGTGGCGCCGGATTGAATCATGAAGAAGCTTCCCATGTTTCGATCAAAAAAGTTTCTGAAAAAGTTTCTGAAAAACTGATCCAGTATTTCAATTAACATCATCATTGAAAGTTCACAATTTATCACATTAAAAAAGCCTTCTTGATGAAAGAAGGCTTTTTGTTTACATCAAACAGGATAAAGCGCTAATTCAGTTGTTGTTTTGTGGAATATGCATTTTTTTGACAATGGTTTTTATAAAATCGGCTGCGGCCCTGTTCGAATATTTGAGAACATCGCAGTTGCATCCGTATATGAAATCATCCTTGTAACCAGTTGATTTTGTCAAAGAACCGGTCCAGACAATCTCTCCGGTTTCAATATTGATCGCTTTCACGGAAAAACTGATGGATGTGCATTTAGACGGTTTATCTGGCTTTGCGGAATTTTGAAATAACGCATTGTGAAATGTTCTCAATTTCCCTATGACCATGACATCCGAATTCGTCAGTTTACCGATCTGTTTTCTCTGATCCGGGTCAACGTCTCCCTGATATGAGAACTTAAGCTCATCCAACGCACTTTGGATATTCCTTCGATCGACAACCTTGAAACCAGCTCCGATAAATTCAGTTTCAAAAGCGTCTGTCATAGCGTCAACAGCGCTGTATCCCAGATCTCTTGATACAGATTCCCTTTTATCCTGGAAAGGCATGATGGCATATGTTCCATGGATATAGGCAACATCAGACTTCCCGACAGTGACATTGACGGAGCGTTCAAGCAGTATGCAGCCAGAAAATGAAATAATCGACAGAACAAGAAGAAATATGTAACGAATCATTCCGTCACCATCCAGACGTATATCTCTTCGGTTTTTGGATCTTTCCAGGTTTCTTTGATAACCGCCTTGACCACGCTCCCTTCAACCGTCTGAAAGCTGTAACTTTCAACAGAACTCCCACCACCTGCGCCGGATTTCGTTCCAACAAGGGCGACGTTGTTGACCTTGACTCCAAGCTGGAGAGCGATTTCATCAATAGCCCGCTTAATGGCAAGAGAGCGTTGGGCATTGACCCCGTTGACATGCATTCCACAAATGCCTATCCCTGCGACTTTCCCAGAAACACTGGAGTTATGAATCCATGATGGTTTGATTACAGGCTTGGCAGATGTACAAGCAAATAAAAAAAGGCATGTCGAAATAAAAATCACCAATTTACTATGATTCACACAGTCCTCCCCCGAATAAAAAAAAACATTCAGGGTGGCGTACACCACCCTGGTATGTTTTGATGGTAGCGAATCGTTTGGTCAGGCTTGATAATTCAGATGATCATTCATCATCTGACATGGTGGCTTTGGCTTCGCCAAACTCTTTTTCAATTTCCTTTTCCAGTTCTTCGTGACCTTTTTTGGCCTGAAATTTCTGCCAGAGAGCCTGTTCATTTCTCATGCTTGTAATGGCGGCCTGTTTCATGGCATCGGTCACCTGGGTGACAACTTCCGGGTTAACGGCAACAAGAACATGCAGTTCATTGTTTTTCTCATCAAGAAACACCTTTTTGATCTGAGAACCTGAAAGGTCAACTTTTGAGACTTGTTTCGATACGTTGGTGAAAACTTTGTCCACGGTCTGAGCATCGCCAACACCCGTTGTTTCCGTGAAATTTTTGATCATGTTTTTCACTCTGACATTGAGAGTGCGGGAAATTTCATCACGTGCGTTTGCAGCGGCCTCGATTCTTGCAGTCTGCATACCGGCAGGACCTACCTTAGCTGAACCCACACCGGAAATCCCGCCTTCAGGAGGAACAAGAACCCATTCAGGAAGATTGGAAGAAACTTTGCCGGTTTTTTGGCAACCTGTAAAAGCAACACATGCAACAGCAAGGACAGCCATGATCACTATAATTTTTTTCATACCCGTTTTTTCTCCTTCATTTTGATTAATAATATGCAAAGTCTACTTTGCAGTTCAAACTCTCACAACACGCGCTTCATTTTATCTTGTGCTTTAGAATACTTGAATAATATTCTAAAGCGTATACAGCCTTGTTTTCTACCTGATTTTTACCACTTCCGGCTTTGTTTTCTTGTACTGGGGCATGGCCATGCCCAGCGTGGCGTTGATATATGTGGGGTCACACACCATGTATTTCACATTGTTGTTTACCACGTAATCCCCCGGAAGATTGTCGTTGAAACGAACACCTGTCGCGACATGACCGGGGTAGTCAAGCCCGACCACTTCAAGCCCTACCAGTTTTCGCACAAGATAGGCAAAGAAAAAAGATCGGTCCTCGCAGTCCGAGTAGGGATAAAAAACGGTCTCTTCAGGAAGCATGTATTTTTCATGTCCAAACTGACCATCGTCCGTTTTATAACTGAAAGCTTTTTGAACAAAACTCAAAAGGTTGTTTACAGCTTCAGCTTCCGTTTTTCCTTCAACCATGGGTTTCAGAGCAGTCAGAAGTGCGTATTCCAATTCCGGGGACATAAAAGACTCGAAATACACCTTCATGTTGGTCTGTGGGTAATACTTGAAAAAATCAACGATATTCTTGTTGTAAACAGCACTGAACTCAACGCCTTGCTTGTTCACTTCAAAGGCAAGGTTTCTCTGTTTCATCACTTTGGGAATGTCCGGTGATGAAGACAGTTCGAAATCCATGGACTTCCTTGCATCAGGATAACTTCCCTGGTAGGTGAAAAGACTTTTAAATGAAGAAGGTTTGTCATCGTAAAACAGTGAATAGTATTTTTTGTTGTTCAAGGTCAGAAAGGGAATGCTGTACAGGTTGTTCTTTGATGGCATGAGAAGAAAAACCTGGGTGTCGTTGTAACCAATTCTGGATTCATAACCTGACTTGGACGACATGTACCAAGTGAACAGATTGGCCATGTTCTTGTCTCCCTTGTACTGTTCAAGACCAAGCCGATACAGAATATAATGATACCCCCAGTCATTGAGTTTCAAATCAATCCTGTATTTCTGGGACTGAGCAATGATTGAATCATAGTCAAGCTGGCTCATTTTGTCCCAGAACGAGGCGATCATTTCCTTGTTCACCGCTCTCCCGTTCATGACTGGAAAGTTGTACGTGCCATAGATCACCACGGGTGTCATGTAAAAATCTGTTTTTATGGCTATTTTACGTGTATCTTCTTTGACGGGGGCGGGTTTTGAAACTTTTTTGACCGGTTCGCTGTCAACGGGTTTCTCTTCAGGCCGTGTGTAAATTTCTGGCTCAGGTTTAGCGATCTGGGGTGCCGGTTCCGGCGTCTTTTTTTCAACGGGTGTTTCAACCACACGTTCAAAGGGTTTTACATAGGGTTTTTCCTGAGGTTTGACAACGGGAAGATCTTTAAGGGATTCGACCTTGACCGGTGGCTTCTCTGCAAGATCGACCACGGGCTTTTCAGCAGGGACTTCCACGGGAAAATCAACCGGTTTCTTTTTCGGGATATCGACTTTTTTAACTTTTTTGAGTTTTTTGGGTAAAACCGGGGCGGCTTTGGGTTCGGCTACAGGAAGTTTCACAGGTTTTGGGTTGGTATCGGGGGTCAGCCCTTTGTGAATATTGTATTCCTTCCATTGGTCCTTGAGAAACCCTATGAATTCCGCGTCACGCTCATCTTTGTATGACTGGAAATCCTCGGCCTGGGCTTTCAGATAATCCTGATAATCATCGGACTGGCTGTTTGTTGAAAACAATGGTAAAAAAGCCAGCGTCAAGACAAGACAAAAAACAGAACGATAATTTACCGGCATGTTCTATCCCCCCCAGAAATAGCCTTTTAGCTCATTCACACACAATACGTTGAAGAATTAATTTACTTAATAATTTCAAAACAATTACATTCAAACGATGAACGGAGCCAACCGACGTATGTTAAATCTATATTGTCGGTGTCCAATTTAACACAATAAACACGTTAATCCAATACCAAAGCTAATAATGTCAATGGTTTTATGGTTTCGCGAAAATTTCGCACCGTCATCCCCAATTTCCATGACTGTACGTGTCCCCATCTTTTTGATGCATCTTAATCCATCTGAAAACACATGTCAGTGAAGCAGGTCACTTGGCAGGTTTCTCGCCAGGCAGGATGTCCCCTGGTTTCTTTTTCCATCTCCTGTGCATCCAAATCCACTGTTCAGGGTATTTTCTGATCATGTCCTCGTAAACGTTTGAACAGATCTGGGTGTTGGTGATCACATCCTGTTCCTCGTTTCCCGTATTCACAAGTTTGAGTTCTTCGCGACACATGATCACATATTTAAAGTCAGGGGTCAGCCTGATAAATATGGGGACAATGGGAACGTTCATTTTCGTAGCGAGAATGACGGGAATGGTTGCCGTGTGGGCCGGCTTCCCGAAAAAATCGACAAAAACACCCTTTACCTTGGTATCCAGATCAAACAGAAGCCCGAAGGTTTCTCCATGCATAAGCCCATCCACTACAGAACGGGTTGCGCTGCCTCTTGCGGTGTTTGCATATCCAGCCTGGTTTCTGTAATCGACAATCAGTTTGTCAAGTCTTGGGTCATAAGATTTTTTTGCCACAACCTTGATGGGGTAACCATGTCTCACAATCCAGGTCCCAAGAAGTTCCCAGTTCCCGAAGTGGCCTGTCATGGCGATCAACCCTTTTTTTCTGTCCGCAGCGTTTGCAAAATGATGAAAACCTTCTGCGGTCACAAGCTCGTCTATGAATCCGTCCTTGACCATGACCGGAAGCCTGATCGCATCTGCGACGCAGACGGAAAGATTCAGAAATACCCTTTTCGCCAGCTGTTCGATCTGGTCATTCGTTTTTTCTTTTCCAAAGGCCATGGTCAGATGCTTGATCGTATTTTTTCGTTCGTGTTTAGCAAGAATAAATGCGAGAGAACCCACGGAACGCATGAAAGCGATGGCGTTCTTTCTTGAAAGGAATCTCAGGAAGGCAATCAGGGCCACGATCCCAAGATAGATTAACGTATTCTTTGATTTTTTGAGATAAGTTGAAACGTCCATGATTCTCCTGTCGTACTTTTTTATCCACTTATCATACCGGTAAAAAAAGATGGCATTGAAATTTATAACACGATAGAATCCACCAGAATTTCCTGATACGGGCTTTTTTTCCAATCCCGGACGATCATCTCATCACGATCGTTTGGAACATGACAATTCGGGGGTTGATATGACCGTCCTTTCCACCTGCGAACTGCTGGATCGTTGCAGTTTTTTTATCCATGAAATGAGAATCGAATCCATTGCCCACCGGTTCAAGGAAAGGTATTGCCACTCTTGCAAGGAGGCATGCGCTATCTATATGGTCTATTCGTCATGTGGTTTGACCAAGGTTCCCTTGGACCTGTATCCCAATGAATATGACCGTGCCCTTGACATACTGTCAAAGATCCCGCGTTAGCTCTGCCTCTATCAGGGAAATTCACGGAATATCGTACCGCATACCAAATGATGGAACGTAATTTTCGCAGGACTCGTTCCGGTTCTGAAATACAGTTCCCCGAATGTCTGCTCACCGGGTTCCAGCTTTCCACTGAGCTTGCTCCCAGTATCGTTGTACGTGTATTTCAAGCCATTTTTCCCAAGCATGGTAAAATATTGAACATTGATAAAGATCCGTTCCTGGCTTCTGTTAAGGACCCAGACGCTGATTTTTCTCTGGCCGCTGAAAAGTCTTTGGCCCATGCCGTCGTCACGGACAGCCATGGCAATTTTATCGTTGCCGTCATAAAAAAGCAGTTTCTCATTTATCATGCGGACTTTCAGGGCTTGATATTTGCTGGCTCCAGGAATAACCTCGACCGCTTTTTTAATCAGGCGGATGCCCTGATCCAGTTTTTCGGGATCTTTTTTGCCTGCGTTGTGGTAGCCCGAAGCCTTGGTGTAAAGGCTTTCCGCATATTCCAGCCGAGCTTTACCGAGCCCTTCTTTGTACGATTCATTTTGAGGATTCAGCTCTGCCAGCCTGGAATACGCTTTGAAGAGACTTTCGAACTGCCCACGGGGGATCTGACCAAGTGACCTATAAATCTGTTTTTCTTCATAAAAATTTTTAAGTGAAACCAATTCCTTTTTCAAGGGAGGAACATCGTAAAAGGCCAGAATCTTTTCAGCTTCCACGAAATTCCCCGCTTCAAGATTCTGTTTGATGTTTTTTGTGATTCCGTCTTTATTTTTTAAAAACTCACTGGCGATGTTTTTCTGCCGCTTCAACTCCGCCTTCTCCTGAAACCCTTGATAAACAGACGAGCTCCAGTGGTATATAGCTGGTGAAAAAGAAAGAATCACAAAGACCAGGAGCATGATACCGGTGCTGACAAGGGCTTTGTTCCTGCTTCCGCATGTATTTTCAAACCAGTTCCACAATGCCCTGATCCTGGTCATGGCATGTTCTGAACGCTGGACTATTTTGTTTCTGTATATATCCCAGGTCGTCTCTTTTTTCTGGAAAGATCTGATGTTGAACTCACGTGTCCGAGGGGGTTTTGGGACAGCCGCACCCTCATCTGGAGGCATCTCTTGAGAATTTCGAACAGGTTTGACAAAAGAGGCCGTATCTTTCGGATCATGCCCCGTCACATGCATGGTGTTGTCAGCTAATCCACTTCCAGAAGCCTCATCGCCACGGGGCTCTGCCGGATGTTCTTTGAGAAGCTGATCAAGTGTCTCAAGGTTGATTTCATCTGTTTTATCCGCATCGAAGACAGGCATGGACTTGGCTGGTTTGACAGATTCGACGGACTCATCCGAAGGTTTCTGACCAGGAGAAGGCGCAGTGCTTTTTGACGCAACGTTGTTTGTGCCGTATTTCAATTTATCGAAAATGACCCCGCAGCGTATGCATTCCACCGCATCAGGTTTCCGTTCAGTCCCGCATTTAGGGCACGACGGCTTTTTTTTGAACGTTTCTTCAAGGGTGCTCCCTTGAGCAGGTGTGATTTTTTCATCATCTGCGGGTATAAGACCCAGCTCCTTTTTCAGCTCAAGCTCATATTGCGCTTTTCTTTCATTGGCCTCAATGGCCCTGATGCGTTCTTTTTCCTTGTTTTCAAGGGCGGCACCGATATGGACCCCGCATGCAAGGCATTCCAAGTCGCCGTCAAGACATTCAAAACCGCATTCAGGGCATTTCATAAACAATCCTCCATCGTTCTGAGGCGCAACAATATTGGCATGGTGATAGGCATTGGATTTGATGACAACGTTTAATCAGTTAATATACAAAATTTCAAAAGTCAAAGAAAATGCTTAAAACGCCTGGTATCTAAGGATGGTTCCTCTGAACGATATTATCAGTCGGGGAGAAGATTGTAATAATACCGCATCACATCGGTTCTGGTCAGGATTCCGATGATATCCCCTTCCTTGATTACAGGGACACGTCCAATATCGTGTTTGATCATCAGGCGAACCGCTTCGAGGGGGCTTCTTGACGCATCAATGGTGATTATGTCCGTGCTCATGTAGGCTTTCACCGGAGACTTCATATGGGATTCCTTTCTCATCTTTCTGAAATCCCTGCGTGAAATCACACCGACCATGGCGCCGTTTTCGACCACGGGCAAACCCGAATATCCTTTTTCTCGGAGAAGCCCGGCCACCTCCTCCATGGTCATGTCCGAAGAAACGGTCTGAACCGGGTAGGACATGAGATCGTTCAGTTGAACCGATGAACGCTGATGCCCTTCGATGAGTTCGGAAAGCATTTCGATCACCGCTTCAGGATTGAGAAATTCGGACTGGATCAAAGCAGACCCGGCGCCCGGGTGTCCCCCGCCCCCGATGTTCCGCATCAGCTTTCCAATATCGAGACCGTCATTGGAGCTTCGTCCGATGACGATACATCGGTTTTTCTTCTTTTCATGGAATATGCCAAAGGCCCCGTCCACGTTTTCCAGGTCCCTGTACATGCTGACCACCACGGAAAGATTTCCCACATGGCCTTCAAGATCGACCTGGCAGAAAGCGAGCTTGTATCCCCTGATCTTTCGCCTGAGGGTGGTTCCCATCATGTCGAAGAGGATGTTTTTCTGCTTTTCACCATAAGCGGGCCTTAAAAATGAATTCAAAACCGTCAGATCCGCTTTGCGCTCCAAGAGGAAGGCACAGGTGGCCGCGTCCTCCGCCGTGGTCGAAGAAAAAGTCAGGTTCCCGGTGTCTTCATATATCCCCATAAGAAGAAGCGTGGCGATGATCGGGGTAAGCGGCGTCCGGTTCTCCATCAGTTTTCTGGCGATCAGGGTGACGGTGGCACCTTTGGGTTCCTGGCATTTCCATGTCGGGTTCATATCCCCGCCCACATGGTGGTCCCAGATGATGATCTCAAGATCCTTTCGATCTTTGAGCTTTCCCAGTCCCTCAATCCGTCCCCAAGAACAGACGTCGACGGCGATCAGGGTTTTTACATCGGAAAGGTTGATATCTCCCGGCGCTGTGATATGAAAGAGCTCTTTATGGAGAGAAAGGAAGGCTTTGACGTTGGGATTCATGTTGTCGCTCATCACGGTCACGGCGTCCGGATAGATCAGGGATGCCGCCACGACCGATGCCAGGGCGTCAAAATCCGTCCCTTTATGGGTGCTGATAATCTTCATGACTCAGAAAACTCCCGCCACTGTCTTTTTTTCATAGGATACACACACGATGATGTGGGCTTTCACATCATCGTGTGCTACAAGTTAAACGCAAATTATTGAAAATATCAAATCGTTTCGAGGTTCTGATGAAAAAAGTCATTATCACCGTCATTGGCCCGGACAGACCGGGAATCATCGCGGGCGTCTCCGGTGTTTTATTCACGCACCAGTGCAATATCGAAAATATCACCCAGACTATCCTTCAATCGGAATTTGCGGGAATCTGTCTTGTTTCCATGCCGCCTGACCTCGATAACGGGGTTCTTCGGAGCGCCATGGACCGGGAGCTTGCGGGTTTCAACCTCCAGATCACCATCAAGGATCTGGACGATGATCGCCAGGATCACGACAAAGTTCCCACGGAACCCTTCATTGTCAGCACCAGGGGGCCTGACAAACAAGGGATTGTGTCTGTCATCTCAAAGGCCATAGCCGACGCCTGCGTCAACATATCCAATTTGAAAGCGGTGTTCCAGGGTGGAGAAAACCCGGATCGCAACATCATGATCTTTGAAATAGACATCCCTGTTTCCGTGGATTTTCAAAACTTTTCCGAGGAACTTCGCCGCAGGGCCTCCGATATCGGACTTGATCTCAATATCCAACACAAGAACATCTTCGACGCGGTGAACCGCATTTAAGGAATAAACGACCATGTTAAACGAAAGAGAATTCATATCGACCCTCGATATGTTGAAATACGAGCACCTCGACGTAAGAGCCGTGACCCTCGGCATCAATCTTGCCGACTGTTCCAGCCATGATTTGGATGTTTTCAAGTCCAATATCCGAAAAAAAATGACCACCCTCGCCCGTGACCTGGTCACGGTGTGCAACCGTGTCGGCCACAAATACGGGATTGAAGTGGTCAACAAACGGATCTCCATCAGCCCCATCGCCGTGGTGGCCGCGGCTTTTTCAGCGGAACAGATGGTGGACATCGCCCGAACCCTGGATGACATCGCCAGGGAGGTGAACGTGGATTTTATCGGCGGTTTTTCGGCCCTGGTGGAAAAAGGCATCGCCAACGGCGACAAGGCCCTGATTCAGGCGATTCCTGAGGCTCTGGCCACCACCCAAAGACTCTGCTCTTCAGTCAATGTGGCTTCCACACGGGCCGGAATCAACATGGATGCCGTACTTCTCATGGCCGAAGCCATTAAAAAAGCGGCGGATCTCACCCGTGACAGTGACGGACTGGCCTGCGCCAAGCTCTGTGTATTCTGCAACATCCCCGAAGACGTTCCGTTCATGGCTGGAGCCTATCTGGGAACGGGCGAGGCCGACGCCGTGATCAACGTGGGGGTTTCAGGACCCGGAGTGGTCAAGAAAGCCATCGACCGTGCTCTTGAGGGTGAAAACCGTCCGGACCTCGGCAGGATTGCAGAAATCATCAAGCGGACAGCCTGCAAAGTGACACGCGTTGGAGAACTGATCGGACGGGAAGTTGCAGAAAACCTCGGGATACCATTCGGGGTGGTGGATCTTTCCCTGGCCCCCACACCCACGGTGGGCGACAGCGTGGGGGAAATTTTCCAGAGCATGGGGCTTCTGAGTATCGGTGTTCCGGGAAGCACGGCGGCACTTGCCATGCTGAACGACGCGGTTAAAAAAGGCGGGGCCTTTGCCAGTTCTTACGTGGGTGGACTTAGCGGAGCGTTCATTCCCGTGAGTGAAGACCTCAACATCGAGGAAGCGACACGAAAAGGATACCTGAACATCGAAAAGCTGGAAGCCCTGACCAGTGTCTGTTCGGTTGGACTCGACATGGTGGCCATACCCGGTAACACATCGGTGGACACCCTGGCCGGAATCATTGCCGATGAAATGGCGGTGGGCATGATCAACTCCAAGACAACGGCCACCCGGATCATTCCCGTTCCAGGAAAAAAAGAAGGGGAAAAAGCCCATTTCGGCGGCTTACTTGGCCACGCCAGCATCATCGGGGTGAAAAATGCTGACGGTGTAAACCATTTCATCCGCCACGGAGGACGGATTCCAGCCCCGATTCACAGCCTCAAAAACTAACGCCCTGACGGCAAAAAAGGATCAGGGCAGAGACGGATCTGTCCTGATCCCCTTGACTACGTTTTGAATTTCAGCCTCGGTGAGTGCCCGCTTCCAGATGGCCACATCATCGATGCTTCCGATAAATGGCACCAACAGTCCTGTTGACCCAAATCTCAAACTGCTGTTGTTCTGGGAAAGATTACCTGTGACTGATCTGGAGACATCCATTTCACCATTAATATAGATTATTTTCCTGGACGGACCTGAAATCGCTCGGTCATACACCACCGCGACATGGTGCCAGACATTTCCACCAATATTTACACTGCCCGATGTATTGACTACCGAAAGCCCGGTGGTACCGAAGTTTACGGAATTGGACCCGCTGTTTTTTGTCACCCGGTATGAATTGCTGCCTTTTGTAACGAATGAATCACTGCCAAGGATCGATGAAAGTGCGCTGATTTTAACCCAAAAAGCAATGGTGAAAGATTCGGTTAAATCAAAATCCGCTTCCTGTGGAATTATCACATAATCAATAAATCCGTACTGAGAGGAACACTGAGAGCAGTCGAAACGGTCGGTCGAAATAGAGGTGCCGTATGGGGTGCCGTTATGAATGTCGTTTCCGGCCTTGTCTTCCCCGCTTCCGTCCTCGTAGTTTCCGCTAAACGGGTAATAGACATAAGCATCACAGCCCACGTTGCAGGGATTTGAATAGATGTCACGGATTTCACAAAGATTTTTCTGGGTGTTGAAGATAAAGACCTCATCCATGATTCCATGGAATCCCCTGTTTTTCTGGGATGGATTGAACACCTCATCGAGCTGGGCTCCGATCTGAACCGTCCCCGTGGTGTTCCTCACAGCGAGTGTTTGGGCCGCGGAACTGTCCAGCATGCCGTCAACATAGATGGCCATGCCCGCTGGCCCCCAGGTCCCGGCCACATGGTACCATATACCAGCTGACAGGGCTGAATCCGAATCCAGGGAAAGGGTCTTGGTCGTCCCGACGATTTTTAGGGTGATCCTTTTGTCTGCCCGAAATTCAAGGGAATAGGCCAGGTCCGAATCATCCCGGAGCCCGCCTTTTCGAATGATTCCGGCAAAATTGTTGTCAAAGGCCGTCACTTTGATCCATGCCCCGATGCTGCCCTCCGTGCTGAGATCAAGGTCCGGATGGTCATCCAGGCGGATGTAATCCATGTCCCCATCGAAGACCATGGCCGATCCGATCTTTCCCCCTGCCACAAGTGAGGCGTCGCCGTTGACCGTGGCCGAATCGATCAGCCCTTTCAGCTTGTTATCCGGCGTATCGTAGATCAGATCTCCGGCAGACACTGTTTCAAGGGTGTACCCGAGAGCCGTCATCCGGCCCATGACCCGGTTTGTTTCAGCGTCGGTCCCTGGAGAAACCGTCCCTTTTGATCGAATCTCAGCGGATTTATGAACCACAATTTTCGTGGTTGCTGTCAGGGCCAGTGAAAAGGCGGCGTCGTTGTCCGGGTACTCTGAAATATCCTGAAGCGTGTTGCCGTTTCTTGTTTTATAGGTGTAAATTTTTGTTTTAACGCCGTTTCCGTCGACACGTTCTCCGTTCACCCCGATGATTTCAAAAACACCGTCGGCAGAAGGCATGAACGAACCGGAACCTGGAACGGTTAGACTGTTCCCTGCCCCGTTTGTCAGAACCTTGACTTCAGAGGGGAACACGGGGAAAACTGTGGTTCCCACGGACAGGGCGGTATCCAGCCCGGGTGAGTTGTCGGAAACGTTCACCAGATTGACAAAGGTAAAATGGACGTTGTCCCCGGTGAGGGACGAGTAACTGTAAACCGTGTACCTGGAACCGAGAAGCACAGCGATCATTCCGTTTGAAGGGATGGTCATGTGGTCGGGTTTTGAGCCGAAAAACTCCACCCCCACCTGCCCTGATCCCGAGTTTGCCGCTGTCCTCACCATGTAGACGTAAGGATAAACCCCCAGGGTAAAACGACCGTCGCCGTCTGAAAGAGAGAACGTTCTTCCGTGGAGTTCTTTCAGAACGGCGTTTCGACTTTCGTTGTCAACGGCCTGCCTGTAACGGGACGCCAGATATCTGAACCCTGATTCAGCCAGACTCTCGGCACGCTGGGCTGAATCACTGTGAATCTGCTGGATGAAGGTGGTGGACGTGAGGGACATGAGGGTGACACCGATCACACCGGTTATCACAAGAATCACGATCAGGTTGAGGGTGATGCTCCCCCTTGCTTTCGATCCTGTATCGAACGAATTGAAATAACCCATCCTCGGTCCTTATTGACTGTTCCAGTTCAGCGGCCCCGGAATCCGGCTTGTCCTGAAACTGGGGTAGATCGTGGTTGAAAAAGGGATCGGTCCGGACTCATGATCCAGGGTAAAATCGATCCTGATGGCGTAAAGACTGGTGAAAGACGGATTGTTCCAGCTTCCGGAAGAAGACCAGTTGGTTGTTCCGGCCAGATTGCCGTTCTCGTCAAAATAACTCAAAGTAAAGTTTTGGACCTGATCAAGGAGTATGCGTCCTCCTGCTGCGGGCAGAGAGTCTCCCAGTTTCACCGTGGAACCGTCAAGCCCGGCGACCCGGATACTTTCCACACCTGAATCGTTTTTAACCTTATAATACAACGATGTGGAGGTGGCCGTGTGGACATCGCTGAGGTGCTCAAATTCAATTTTCAGCCGTTTCAGGGTCAGCTGGGCTTTCTGGGTGAGATCTGCACTCTGCCTGGAAAGGACATAGCTTTTGACAAAGGTGGTCAGGATCAGGCCGGTGGTGGCTGCAAGGATCGATGACAGAAGAAGCACCACGATGATTTCAACCAGAGTGAAACCTCGCTGGTCACCCTTTATACGGTTGCGGCTGAAGAAAATCATGGGGCCTGCCCTCACAGGATAGGGTGTGGTTTACATCGTGAAAATCGAGACCAACTGGCGCGAACCGACCTTGACCTTGACTTTCAGGACATTCAGGTTGACATTGTCGTCAATTTCCACCTGGGAAGCGTTGAAACCGATATACTTGTTTCTGACGACCGAGTACGATCCGAATTCGTTGTCCTGGTCTGAACCTTCGGCTCCGATGGCGGCTTTCAGTGTGGCCAGCGCGCCGGGATCGGTCTTCTCAAGTCGGCTGTATTCCACGTTGATCCGTTCCATCACCGTAGCCACCTGCTCCTGTTCCCTGACATGGGCCACGCTGTTGCCGCTGGCTGTAAGGCCCGTGCCAAGATACCTCAGGGCCACCAGGGCCACGATGGACAGAATCACGAGCCCGGCCAATATTTCCACAAGGGTCATGCCCCGGCTGTCATTCATGGAATAAACCCCGTATCCGGAGTGATGGTCACCGTCACGTTTCCAAGGGAGATGGAATCAAGCCCTGAAGGTCTTCCCCAGGTGTCGAACTGGACAGAACCTGTAACAGAAACGGGCAACGACACAGACGTGTCGCTTTCTCCCGGCAGAGTTTGAACCGTCTGTGTCCCGCCCATGTCCCGGATCAGGCTGTAACCTGTCCCGCTGAAACTCATTCCCCAGGACACATCGGAATTCATGGCGCGCATCTGGGTATAGCGGAGGTAGACTTTCAGCTTGTCCGCACTGGCCGCCGCATCCACCGTACCTGTAGAATACCTTGAAACAATCACGGCGGTAATCACGGCCAGAAGAAGCAGAACGGCGATGATTTCAACCGTGGTGAATCCCGCTTCCTGAATTTTTTGGTCAGGGTCCATCGGCAGTCCACTTTCCAGGGCTTGTATCGTTCGACGGCATTCGTTTCAGATTGAAATCAAGTTTTTCCTGGAACACAAGCAGCCCGCCGTTGATGGCGGGCGACTGTGTTTTCCAGGAATAATCCTTTCCAAGGTCCGTATCCAGTTTGGAGAAAACCGTCTTGTCGTTTCGAAATCCCCGGGACGCCAGTTTTTCATTGGCCCAGATCAACGTTTCCCGGCAGTTCAGTTCCGCCACAGCCGCAAACACAACCATGCGGTTGTGACGTTTCATCACCGCATCGAAACGGTGGAGTGACGCTGCTGTAAGAAATCCCACGATCAGAAGCACCATGAGAATTTCGAGCAGGGTAAAGGCTCGTTCATCCAAACCGGAACATTTCATAGAACTTTGGTTTCAATCGTCATTCTGTGTTAGTTGCCAAGCGGCTTTACTTTTTCCAGATTCCCGGAGCCGTCTCTGACGAGGCGGTTCTGGTCAATGGTTGGGAAGCGCTTCCAAACTGGAGTGTTCCACCGGTTGCTGTGGGAGCGGCTTCCCAAGAATAATCGTCTCCCAGATTGGCCGCATCGACTTCGGTAATAACAGCGGCGTCAGTCAAAGTGTCGGAAAGTTTGAGCTTGCCCCAAGCCATGTTTTCACGGCCGTTCAGCTCGGCGATTCCCGCATCGATGGCCTTCACTTCCGCGTTTTCCGTCAAATCGATGTACTTGGGCACGGCCACGGCGGCCAGGATGCCCAGAAGAATCAGCACAGCGATAATTTCGACCAGGGTAAAACCACGTTGATCTTTCAACACATGTCGTTTCATCATTTTCCTCCAGATGGTGTGTTTGGTGTGTCCCGAAGGACACGGGTTGTTATTTTCACGTTTAAGCGCATGGACACCGCGACAGGCACGGTGTTTGTCTTTCATCTATTTGACCATTTTGGTCAGATCCCACATGGGCAGAAAAATGGCCAGGGCGAAAAAGCCCACCACCGCGGCCAGACCCACAGTCAACAAGGGGCCTATGGCTTCGGAAAGCCCCTTTACCGCATACTCCACCTCGTCGTCGTAATGAACCGCCACCTCCTTCAGCATTTCGTCAAGCGTTCCAGCCTCTTCACCGATGGCGACCATGTTGATCACCATGGGCGTAAAGTACTTGGCCGATCTGAGAGGAACGGCCATGCCCTGCCCTTCTTCCAGTTTTCCGGATATCATCTGGAATTGCCGGGTGATCGCTGAATTTCCAATGGTTTTAGCGAGCACATCCAGAGAGCTCAGGATCGCCACACCGCTTGAAAGAAGAATGGCGAATACGCTGCTGAACCTTGACATCACCGATTTGATGAAAAGGGGCCCCACAATGGGCAGAGCCAGAACCAGGCTGTCCCTGACAAAACGTCCCTGGTCCGTTCTGACGTACATGTAAATCGCAAAACCTCCAAAAACAACTCCGGCCAGCAGGAGATACCAGAAATCATGGAGAAAATTGTACAGCAACAGACAAATTTTGGTCGGCAGGGGAAGATTGATCCCCGCCTTCTTGAAAATCGTGACAAACTTTGGAATGACAAAGGTCAACAGGATAAAAAAGGCCGCAACCAGCGTCATCACCACAATGGCCGGATACCTCAGGGCCGACTTGATATCCGCCTTGATCTTGTTTTCATGTTCGATGATGTAGATCAGCCTCTCCAGGATATCCGGCAAAGATCCGCTTACTTCACCGGCCTCGATCATGCTGACGTAAAGAGGTGAAAACACGTCGGAATGTCTGGCGAACGCCTCGTTGATGCTGGTTCCTTCGCTCAAGTCTTTCCGGATCGTGCGGATGGTTTTTTTCAGCCGGACGTTTTCCGTTTGCTCCACAAGGATATCGAGAATCCGGAGAATGTTGACCCCGGCCTTGATCATGGTCCTGAACTGCTTGGTGAAAATTACCAGATCCTCAGGACGGACGGGATTCAGACGTTCAGTCAGATCGGAAAAACTGAACTCGGCTCGCCCTTCCTTCCCTTGACGGACATGAATGGGAATCAACCCCATGTTGCCGATGAGCTGTTCGGCTTCCTGGGGAGAGGCGGCTTTGATGTTCCCTTTCATTTCCCTGCCTGAAGGGTCGATGGCTTTGTAGATGAAATTCATAACGCTCCGATTCACCCTTTTTCTAAACCATGACAGCCGATGCGGCCTCTTCGAACGTGGTGATTCCCTGTTTTATCTTATCGGCTGCGGCCTGTTTCAACGTAAGGAAATTTCCCGCATTGACAGCGTGCCGGGTGATCTCATGGGAAGATGCCCTGTTCAAAATCAGTTTCTGGATCTCCTCGTCGATGACCAGCACCTCGTAAAGCCCGACACGGCCAGAAAACCCGGTCTGCCTGCAATGAAAACACCCTTTTCCGTAAACGTATTCCGCAGGCTCCGAAGGATCGATCCCCCAGTGCCTGAGCACGGTTTCAGAGGGTTTGTAGGGTGTCCGGCACTCGCTGCACACTTTACGGATGAGCCGTTGTCCAACAGACGCCAGCATCACCGATGAAACAAGGAAAGGTTCGATGTCCATTTCGATGAATCGTGTCACGGCCCCGGCCGCGTCGTTGGTATGAACGGTGCTGAGAACCCTGTGACCTGTCATGGCTGCCTGAACCGCGACTTTCGCCGTTTCCGAATCCCTGATTTCACCCACCATGATCACGTCCGGGTCCTGCCTCAGTATGGCCCGGAGTCCTTCAGCAAAGGTCATGCCCGCCTTACGGTTCAGTTGAACCTGGCGTATACCGGCCATGCGAAACTCCACAGGATCTTCCACGGTGATGATGTTCACGTCCGGCGTGTTCACCGTTTTCAGCAGGGAATAGAGGGTGGTGCTTTTTCCGCTGCCCGTTGGGCCTGAACTCAGAATCATCCCGTAGGGTTTCCGGATCATCTCGCTGATCTTTTTCTGGTCATTTTCATGAAATCCAAGCTGGGCCAGGGAAAACACCTCGGTACTCGTGTCCAGAAGCCTCAGAACCATGTTCTCCCCGTAGATGGTGGGCATGGTGGAAACCCTCACGTTGATTTCCCTGTTGTGAGCCCTCATGGTGAACCGGCCGTCCTGGGGAATCCTGGAAACAGAGATATCCAGCCCTCCCTGGATTTTAAGGCGTGAAATCATGGACAGAAACATGTTTTTCGGAGGCGATGGCACGTCCTGGAGTTTTCCGTCCACACGGAACCGGACCTGGACATGGGTTTTTTCAGGGCTCAGGTGGATGTCACTGGCCCTGTCTTTCACGGCCTGGGCCAGGATGGAATTCACCAGCCGGATGACCGGCACCTCTTCGGCCATGTCCTTCAGGCTGCTGACCTGGAAATCCGCGCTTTCCCCCAGGTTGTCGTCCCGGACCCCGATTTCCAGGCCCATCTGGTCCATGGCTTCGTCGATATCCGAATGGGCGCTGTACAGGATGGCGGTAAGGTGGTCCACTTCCTTTTCCGTGGCAATCACCGCTTCCACTTCCAGGTTGGAATAAATCTCGATGGCATCCACGGCGGAGATGTCCATGGGATCGTCCATGGCGATGGTCAGAAGGTTGCCTTTCCTACGCACCGGAACCACCCGGTATTTTTTCGCCACATCCTGGGGCAGGACCTCGCTCAAGGAAACGTCCAGGGGATAGCGGTTCGAATCGTAGGTGTCGATCCTGAGCTGGGCCGACACCAGTTCCACGATCTGGCGTTCGGAGACAAGACCCTGCCTCACCAGAAACTGCCCAAGTTTCAGGCCGCTTTTCTTCTGCTCGAGGATGCATTCGTTCAGCTTGTCCCCGGTCAGGTAGCCTGCGTCAACCAGCATTTCACCGAGTCTTTTTTTCATCCGAGTCTCCACCGGTCGATGTTTTTCCCTGGACTTTAGCCTCCTCTGCCGTACGTTCTCCAAGAACCACCGGGGAGATGAAGATCAGCAGTTCCTCCATTTCCTGGCTGTCACTGTCCCATTTGAACAGATGGCCCAAGAGGGGGATATCCATCAGATAGGGAATCCCCTTGATGTTTCTCTCGCTTTTGTCCTTGTTGAGACCGCCGATCACCGTGGTGCTCCCGTTGTAAAGAACCACTTCCGTTTCGGCTTTCTTCGTGATGATTCCAGGGTTGCCGTTCACCACCACGCTGTTGTCAATTTCATCTTTGCTGGTGGAGATACTGAGACGGATCAGCTCCCTGTCGATCACATGGGGTGTCACATCCAGGTGGATCACAGCCTTTTTGTACTCCACACTGATTTCGCCGTCCTCGATGCTCTGATAAGGGATCTCCTTGCCGCTCTCGATCATGGCCTTCCGGTTATCCACGGTGGTAATGGAGGGATTGGAGAGGATTCTCAGTTTCCCCTCGCTTTCAAGGGCGGACAGCTCCAGGGAAAGAATGTTTCCGTTATGGGTGGAAGAAAACCCAAGAAAAGCGCCGTCGGTCACGGAAAGATCCACTCCCGCCGTAAAATCCCCGTATCCCCTGTTCCATTTGGCACCAAGCTCCCTTGCGGTGGACTGGTTGGTTTCAACGATCCACGCTTTGATCAGCACTTGGGGCGTGGGTCTGTCCAGCGCTTCGATCACAGGAAGGATCTTGGCCATTTCCTGGCGCGTGGCCCTGATCACAAGGGAATTGGTATGGGAATCCACGGTGATGGTGCTTGTTTCAGGTTCAACCGGGGCCTTGTCCGCCTGTTGACCGGAAGAAGCCGGTGCTTTTCGGTCAAGGAACACCAGCAGGCTTTCTTTGAGATGTTTGGAATCCGCGTAGTCTATTTTGATAATCCGGGTCATCAGGGGTTCCATCTTTTCAAGGGACTGCTTGAGTTTTTCCCGGTTGAGTTCCGCCACCAGGTCCTCATCGGTCATGACCCGGATGATCCGGCTGTCGTATACATAGGAAAGCCCATGGGTTTTCAGGATGTTTTTGAAAACCTCGTCCCAGGGAACCTGGTCCACGGCCACATTGATCTTACCTGTCACTTTTTCGCTGACCAGAATATTGACATCCACGGACCGGGCCAGGGATCGCAGAACCGTGGGCAAGTCGGCGTCTCCCATTTTCAGGCTGACCAGACGCCTGGGAAGGGGCCGGGTTTTTTCCACGGAATACCGGGTCGTGTCCCTTTTGATATCGAGATTTTTCTTTCGCGGAGGCGGAGAATACCCCATGGATGCTTCAGTGCTTTTAGGGGACGCCTCTTCAAGGCGGATAGACTTCTTCTTTTCCTCGAACGTCCGGCATGACGTGAGAAACGCCAGAAAAAGAACCGCCATGATCAGTCGTGGGATGAAACCACCATAGGTTGGCGTTTGTTCTTGTTTCATTTCAAGCCTCCTTCCAGGGGCAGGATGCGTTTCTTCTTCATGCCCTCCGCAAGGACAACACGGCAAGGGTCGATGTTCTTCACCTGCATAAAGGTCCCTTCAACAATGTCGCCCACTTTGTATTCCTTTTTGTTGATCAGCGCGAACATGCGGTGGCCGCTTCTCACATAGCCGTTGTAAACCAGATCCACGTCCTGTTTCCGGGCGCTCAGCCTCCTAGGTAGAAAGGGGCTGGAAATCCGGTTTCCCATGATCATCGAAATGTCGTATCCCGCAAGGGACGTTCCGCCCGAAGCCTTGACCTGTTCCGCGATACTGGCCACAAATTGCTGGGTGTCCCCTTCTCCTGCCCCCCCATCCTTGGTTTTCACCGGACCGTTCAGGATCACGATCGCTCCCCAGACCGCGGCGGCCACGCTGGCGAACACAAGGATCTTTTCACGTTTATTCATGAACGGCCCTCCCGGAGGGTCTGTCTATGTTGATCATGATGTCGAGAAGTTCAAATTCGGAATGAATCTGGATCAATGAAACACCGCCGACCGAGGGGTCGGAAACCAGTTCCCTTAAAAACGCGAGAAAACCGGAAAAAGAGCCTGTCATGGAAAAGCCTGTTCCAGGTGTCGAAAGGACGGCCCCGGAATCGGCATAACGGATTTCATCCACCCAGCCGGGAATCATCCGGTGTTTCAGTGCCAGGGCTTTCAGATCCTGACCGCTTAAATCCCCGTATCGATTGAAAGTCCGATCTCGGGGAAACAGTTCCAGCTCTTTTTCGACAACCTCGTTTTCCTTGACAAGGGCACCGTGGAACTGTTCAAGGAAAGCAAGGTCGCCGATCTTTTTTTCCAATGCGTTTTTCTCGTCCGACCTTTTCTCCATCCGGCCATGATCCAGAAAAGCCAGAAAGCCCACCCCACAGACAAGCACCGCGAAAACGGCCAGAAGGACCTTGTTGAGCGGAGTCAGAACGGCAAAAAACGTGTCATGGTCTCGATGTGTCATTGGTTGTCAGATCCATTTCAAAATAAAGAACCTGTTGTTCTCCCTGGCCAGCCAGGGAAGCCTGGGCCGAATGGGTCACCGTGACCTGACTGACGCCGTTCAGCTTCTTGAGATTTTCCACATAAGCCTCGTGTTCGCTTTTCGCCTGTTCGGGCTGGCTCACGAGAACCACACCCCTTAGCTCCACACGTGCTGTTTTCGGCCCTTCCTGGGCCTGTTCGAAAAGAAAGGAGGTCAGCCGGATATTGCCACGGGTCACCCGGCAGATGTCTGTAAACACCGCGACACCCATCGCGTTCTTTTTCAGCTTTTCGAGCTGTTTTTTACTTTCAGACAGCCTGTCCGCCAGGACCTGGATTTTTTCTTTCCCGTAGAGAGACTCCCGTTGGGCCAGATCCGCAGTCATCAGGCTTATGGCTGCGGCCTGACGCTTGTCCCTTTTGATGGAGACACGGTGAAAAACAAGGCCGGCAACCAGGGTCACGGCGATGAGAAGACAGAGGATCGCCGTCATTTTTTTGTTTTTCCGGCTGTTTTCCCTGTCCTTGTAGGTGAAGATGAAGTTCAGGGTGTGGTCGTTGTGGGAAAGAGCCAGACCGGCGGCCGGGACAAATTCGTCGAAACGCGAAGGGTTGTCCTGTTCTTCCAAAGGAAAAGGGTTGATGGTATGGACGGGGATGCCAAGCTGATCGCCTGTGAACTTCAGGAGACGGCGGTACGAACACAAAGGGCCGGTAAAGTAGATCCGTTCGACCTTTCGACCTCCCGTGGTCATGGAAAAATGCTCGAAGGTCCTTTCGATCTGACGGATCAGGCGGTTGACCACAGGAATGATCCGGCCGAACGACGCCTCCCTGTCCTGAGCTGTCCCCTTTTCCAGCAATTCGATCATTCCAAAAGATTTATCGTTCAAAGACGGCGTCTCGACGGCTGGAACGTCAGACGGGCTATCCCCGGCTGGCTCTTTCTCCTGGTCTGAAAGATAGCGGTCCATGTCGATGACCGCTTCCTGCTGTTTTATCTCTCTGACGGCCGGCTCCAGAAGCACTTCATCCATGCTTCGGGTTCCGGTTTTGATGTCGCGCGACAGGATCAGGTTGCCCTCTGAAAAAATGTCGATCCTGGACCAGTCGGTTCCGATGAACAGGGTGCCGATATGGCGGCTGCCTTCCCCTGAATAACCTGTTCTGAACAGGTTCTGGAATGCGAAGGACGTGACGGTGATGCCGGTGAGCGGTCTGCCCGCCAGTTTGAAAACAGACTTGATGTCTTCGAGATCGGACACCGGCGCGGAACAGGCGAGGATTTCCAGTTCTTTTCTTCCCTTGGTTTCACGGCTTCCAAGAACGTCGAAGTCGAACACCAGGGGCTCGTCTCCAATGGCCGCTTCTTTTTTGAAGGCCCAGAAAACGGTTTTGGGAAGGTGCTTCCGGGGCGCGTCAGGGACCACGAGAAACCGGGTTTCCACACCCTTGGACTGGATGGTGCACCAGATTTTCGCTTTTTTATAGGAACCCAGGCATTTTTTAAGAGTCTTTTCAAGGATCTCAGGAAATTCCGGGCTCTTGCGTGTCACTCCATGTCCGTAGGGCTCTTTACCCCAGGCCAGGATCTCAGGGGTTTTTCCGGAATCCACCCGGGCCACCACGTAAATCAGGCCGGTGTACCCCAGGACAAGGCCTGCGTTGAGTTCACCGCCAAAGCCCTTGAAACCCATCACTTTTTCGGACGTTTTCTTGTTCACCAGGCCACCCGGGTTTTCACTGTAAGTATCGGATTGTTGTCAGTCGATGACAAAGACGCTACGGAAAGCGATTCCCCCCATGGAATCTCTCCCCCATATTCTTTCCAGACCGGCCCTGCCGATGCTGTTTCAACGTTCGGCCAGATCAGCCCATCGGGCCTGTGATCAGGGCCTGTCTAACCAGGCCGGAACCATGATCTGTATGATCCATCGGTCTTTCGGAAAGAAAATTTTAATACATATTACAAAGTTACGGGTGGCCTGTCAATGTTGTTTCATGTTTTTTATTATACATAAAAACAATACATCCAGATATTTAGAACCTATAATATAAGAAATGAAATGAAGAAATACCTAAAAAAACCTAAATTATTTCAATATTCTTTTTATCAATCCAGCCAATTTTATCGTCAGAGAACCGGATTTTCACGTATCCCCGAAGCTCTTCACGGACAGATACTTTTGTACCGTCGTGAAGACGGAACAGCTCCGTGGCATCGTCGCTCAACCCTGAACGTACAACAGCTTCTTGTGAAACCACCACGGCCTGCCTGTTGAATCTGTCCGAATAAAAATCGTAGCCGGCCGACAAGATAAAGACCAGTGAGAAAGCCAGTACCGTTCTTTCCGTATACTTCAGACTACGGGAAGGTTTCACGATTCGGACAAGAGACAGCCATGTGAAAGCCGCGAAAAGCAAGACAGCCGACCACACCGTGGCCTGGCGAGACATCCTGTGTTTCCAGAACAGGAAAACATCGGCAAGGGGATTGGAACGATTGTCCGCCTTGTCCACCACAAGACCTGTCACCAATTGGTGGTTGAACTGAAGATCAGGATCGGTCGGCATCAGTTTCAGAGCCCGCTCATACCAGAGGACGCTGCGGCCAAGGTCACCTTTTTTGTAGAACGCATTTCCGAGATTGTAGTACAGCTCACCATTTTCAACAGGTGCTTCAGCCACCTGGAGAAAAATTTCTGAGGCCCTGTCGTAATGGCCCGCCTGGTAAGCTTTGATCCCTTCAAGATAGAGGCTCTCGGGACCCGATGCGCCGTAAAGAGAAAATGCGAAAAAAAACTGGGCCGTGAACAGCACGAATACTTGGAGCCATAAGGCCGGCCCGCCTTTCCCTGCCTTCATCATCCAATCCTCCTTGACATGATTCGCGTTTCTTCGAGAAGTTTTTTCCGGGTGTCGCTGTCCAGGGATTTTCCCGTGAAGCGGAACCCCTCGATGCGATCCAGGAGATGGACCGCTTCGTCAACCAGAACCGGGTCACAGCCGGAGGAAGACAGAATGGTTCTCACTTCCCGTCCGGTAAGAATTTCTCCTGTCACGCCGCCTTTCGCGAACACACGGCTGACAAAGGCCAGGTAGACGCTTGACAGGAACTCCCTGTCATTCAGGTTGGGTTTCCCTGCTTCCTTCAGCGATTTTTCAGCCCTTTCGGCCATGATCATCGACGGTGTCTTGTTCTTTTTCTTCAAACGGACCAGCAGTTTTACCAGGCCCAGAACAAAGGCCGGGACAAGAAGACAGAAAACAAAACCCGTAAACGTGAAAGTCACACGAGAGCGTGCGCCTTCAAGGGATTCTTTCAGAGGCAGGATATCGTGTCCGGTAAACTCGACTTTACGTTTGATGGAACCCGTTGAAACCTCGTTCCGGGTTTCTGATTTTTCTGGTTGTGGCGTCACCGAACCATCAGGCGAAGGATTGACCGTGACCGTGAACGACGGAGTGGTCAAAACCTTGTATATCCCTTTTTCGATATCGAAGCATGTCATGGAAACAGGGGGTATGGTGTAACGGCCTTCTTCCAGGGCCACCAGGGCCAGGCGGAACGTCTTGTTTCCAAGGTACCCGCCGTTGTCCAGACGGATATCCTCCAGCGGACTGTCCTTGTACATCTTGAAAGCCGGCGGAATCTTGATCTCCGGTTCAATGGCGTCCTTTATGTTTCCCCGGCCCGCAACTGTCAGGGACAGGGTCGTAGAGTCCCCCACGTTGAGGGTTGACGGTTCCAGGGAAGCTTTGAGTTCGAACTGGCCTACCAACCCTGAAAACGGCACAGGATGAGGGTTGGGTGGGAGGGGGATGACACGGACGGAAACCGGATTGGTTCTCAGGGTTTTTGGTACAAGGGCGGCCCTGTTGAAAAAAGGATCGTTAAAAAAAGAATCAAAGGGATCTGCCGAACGCCTGCCCCGGACCACAGCCACCTTGCAGTTGAGAACGGAGGGTGGGATAAGCACCGATCCAGGTTTCACAGGATCGAGAACCACATTCCTTTCGATAACCTGGTATTCCCTTCCGTTGATCGTGGTGCTGTACTGTCTGTCCTTGTCGCTTTCCTTGACGGAAAAATTTCTGAAATCAGGAAGGTTGAGCGTGGGGCCGCTGATCTGCATCGTATAGTACAGGGCGAAGGTATAGACGATCTGTTGTCCTGGATAGGGTGAATCATCGTTTACCGAGGCTTTGACAAAAATATCCCCTTCTGACCTGATACCGGTGCTTTTTGGATTGTCTTCAACGACCACGTCGATCTTTTCCGTGGAAGTTCTTTCGTTTTTGTACGTGACGGATAGCGGAGGGATGGTGAGCCGTCCTTTCTTCACAGGGCTCAGGGTGTAAACATGGGTATATTCCGAAAAGGAACGTCCGTTGATCCATTGAAAGCTGGAGCCTGTGGTGTGGGACACAATCTGGAAGTCCACAATTTTCGACGTGTCGATTTCCGCTTTTCCTTCGTCAACTGTCACCGTCAGTGCCAGGTTTTCATCAAGGGACATACGGTTTTTATCCACACGGGCTTTGGCAGACAACCCGAAAGCGGTCATGGGAATAAGAAGCATGAGACACAATGCGGTCACACATTTTTTAACCATGGATTACCAGTCCTTTTCCACCTTACGAGGTCTTCGATCAAGAAGCAGCGCTTTTCCCGGCTGGTCTTCCAGCCGTTTCAACATGGTATCGGCCGGGGTTCCTTCCCCTGACGAATCGTTTTCCCGTCCCATGCTCTGACCCGGAGACGGTTCTCTTTCATGTGGTCCCCCGCCGCCCGACTCAGCGGGATCAGGTCTCTGGCCGTTCGGGTTTTTCTGATCCTTCTGATCCTGCTTTTGCCGTTTATCCTGTTTTTCTTCGGTGTTGTCTTTCGATGGCGAGTTACCGTCCGGCTTGGTATTATCTTTTCCGGAATCGCCGTCTTTCTTACCCTGATCGTTTCCGTTTTCTTTCGTGTCTTTGGAATCCTTTTTCTGATCTTTCGGATCTTTTTGATCTTTCTGATCTTGCTTCGGAGGTTCTTCTTTTTTTCGCTCCCTGATTTTTTTCGTGAAGGCCAGATTTTTCCGGGCATCGTCGTCCGTTTGATCGAGTTTCAGGACCTCTTCGTATTCTGAAATGGCTTTGTCGTAATCACCTTTGCGGAAATACGCGTTTCCCATATTGAATCGGGCTTTTTGTTTCAGTTTCCTGTCTGCGGATGTGAGCACAGACTTGTAATGGGCGATGGCTGCGTCGAAATCACCGTTTTTGTACTGAACGTTTCCGAGATTGTAACTGATCTCAGGTTTTTCAGGTGATTCGAGCTGGGCCTTTGTATAGGCATCGAGAGCCCTGGGGTAATCTTCCTTTTCAAAAGCTTCCCGCCCTTTTTTCCCGAGAGAATACAGACTTTCAGCCCAGGCCTGACTCCCTGCAAAAAAAAGAACGGCCAGCAGAAAAATTGCTGAACGCATGGCATACTTTCCTTTCATACGCCTCCCTTGTCTTTCCGGCCGGAATCGACGGAACGGAGTCCCATGGCCAAAGTCATGAACAACACCGAAGGAAGAAGAAACCACTGGAACCTGTCTTCGGCGATTTTCTGCTTTCCACTGGACAGGGTTTTCTGTTCCATGTCTTTTCGAATCTCCTGCCTGTAGATTCTGTCCAGATCCATGTCACCGGCCACAGATCTGACATAGCCCCCCCCTGTCTGGGAAGCGATAGACGAAAGAGACGATTCATCCATTCTGGACAGGACGATTTTTCCCTGGTCATCCTTGACAAAACCTCCCGCAGCGTCCGGAACAGGGACCCCATCCTCGGTTCCCACCCCGATGCAGAAGACCTTCACCCCTTTTCGTTTCGCTTCATCCACGGCTTCTTGCGCATCGCTGACGGTGCTTTCCCCGTCGGTGATGAGAATCACGGCCTTGTCCGTATTGTCCTTTTCCCCGAAGCCTTTCAGAGCCTCGAGTATCGCTCCATTGATATCCGTGCCGCCCACTGGGATGTAATCCGGCCCCAGGGCGTTCATGAAAACGTGAAAGGCCTGGTAATCCAGGGTCAAAGGACACTGAATGAAAGCGGTGCCCGCGAAGGCCACAAGCCCGGCCCGATCACCTTCCAGCATGGAAAGAAGATCCGTGACTTCCCTTTTGGCCCGCTCCAGGCGTGTGGGTTTGATATCGTCGGCCAGCATGCTTTTCGAACAGTCTATGGCGATGAAAAGATCCACGCCCTTGCGTTCGACCGTCTGCCATTTATACCCGTAAAGGGGGCCGGACAAAGCGAGGACGGAAAAAAGAAGGGAAAGAAGGACAAGGCCGTGGCGGACCCAGCGTTTCCTGACCGAAGACCGGGGCGAGAGTTGTGCCATGTGATGTTTTGAACTGTAATTCAGGAGAATCCGCCGCCTTCGTCTCATGCCATGGGAACAGACGAGAAAAGCCAGGGGAACGATCCAGATGAAAAACAGCATTTCACTTCTCGCAAAGGTCATGGAATCCTCAGATACCTTGTGTTTTCAAGAACAATTCCCAACAGAAGCAGACCAATCGCCGGACCCAGCAGGTAAGGGTAAAACTCCCGGTATTCGAAATAGAGCGTGACGTCGACCTTTGTCTTTTCCAGTCTGTCGATGGTCGCGTAGATATCTTCCAGGCCCTGGGTGTTTTCGGCCCTGAAATAAAGCCCGCCAGTTTTTTTCGCCACCCGTTCCAGGGTTTCCTCGTCGATGGTCACATCCTGATAGATGAAACGTTCTCCGAACAATGGGTCCTGAACACGGTAAGGAGCCCGTCCCCTGCTTCCGACCCCGATGGTGTAGATTTTCACTCGCTTATTGAAAGCTATGCCCGCGGCGATTTCAGGGCTCAGCTCCCCTGCGTTGCTTTCGCCATCGGTAAGAAGGATGATCACGTTGGATTTGCTTTTGATGTCCTCGAGCCGTTTCAGGGCGATACCGATGGCATCCCCCACGGCCGTGCTTTCACCGGCCGACCCGATCTGAAGTTTTTCGAGAACAAAAGATAATGTGTTGTAGTCCCGTGTCAGAGGAACCTGGGTGAAGGCGTGGGTTCCAAACACCACCAGACCGATGCGGTCGTTTTCACGCCGTGTGATGAAATCGCGGACCACGCCCTTGATGGCCTCGAGACGGTCCACAATCCGTCCATCCCGTTTGAAATCAAGGGCCGACATGCTTCCTGACACATCCACGGCAAGCACGATGTTCACCCCTTCCGTTTCGATATTCTTCTTTTGGGTTCCCCACTGGGGCCTTGCCAGGGCGAGAACCATCAGAATAAAGGCCAGGTACTTCAGAGAATAAACCAGGGCAAGGGTGTGGATGAAAAAAGAGCCCTGGATCCTTTTGACGTGAAGGATTCGCGACAAAGACATCGCCGGACGGGAATCCCCCCTCTTCCACCTCAGGTAAAGAATCAACGGAACAACGGCCAGGAGAAGGAGAAAAAGAGGTGACGCGAATCGGAACATGGCCTACTCTCCGCTGATATCTTCAGGATTTTCAGGAACGTTCCTGGTCGCTTCGACAAAATGACGGGCAAAGGCCATGTCTCCCGCCATTTTATCACGTGAGACAGAAAACCCCGCGAACTTCACCGGGTCCGTGGACCTGAGGAGTTCTTTCAGCCCTGATGCCAGAGCCCGATCCACATGGAGAGAGGAAATGACCGGCAGAAGCTCTTCCGTGGTCATTTCCGGGGCGTCCAGGGAAAACCGTCCTTTGATATACTCCCGGACAATGGCGGTCAACCGGAAATAGAACTCCTTTTCTCCGGGATCATCCTGGGATTCCAGTGCAGCGAGACGTTCAAGGGCAAGCTGGTCCGGTGGAATGGCCATCTCCCTGACCCCGGTTTTTTGTTTCCTTTTCCGGAGCAGCCGGTCCATCAGGTAAAAAGCAAGAACGATAATCAAAATAACGCAAACGGCGTACAGCGCATATCGGATGATCCGTGTATCGTAACCAATGTCTTCGATGGGTCTGATATCGATGATATCGGTCATGGCCTCCACGCCGGAAGGGTCTGCCGGGGAAACCGTTTTTGTACCGGGATGCGCGGGGGAGACAGAAGGGGTCAGAGAGTCCATCGCGCTGTTCGGGCCAGCCGGTTGTTCCGCGTCCACGGGAAAGGCGGCCACGGGTAAAAAGCAGACCAGAAACAAGAAGACTCCCGCCAAGACGATTCTCATTTTCCAGCCATCCTTTCCCTGAAACGAAAGTAGCGGACGAGGGCGTCGGCCACTTCGGAACGGGTGTCCATCTCGATGCAGTCCACCCCTGCCCGGCGAATGGTTTCCAGGGCCTCACCGTATTCTTTACGTTTGGATTCCGAGAACCGTTTCCGTGACCTCGGATCGGAAGCGTCAATGAGAAAGTTCTCTCCTGTTTCAAAATCTCTGGCGAGAAGGATACCTTTTTCAGGCAGTTCAAAATCCCTGGGATCTGAAAGAAGGATCGTGATCAGCTCGTGACGTTTCGAGGCGATTTTCATGCTTTTCTCATAACCTTCGTCGAGAAAGTCGGATATCAGGAAACTCACGGTTCTTTTCCGGCTCACATGCCCCAGATACCGTAGCGCCCGGGAGATATCCGTCGACGTGTGTTCAGGCCTGAACGTGAAAATCTCCTTGATCACCCGCCAGATATGGGCGGACCCTTTTTTGGGCGGAATGTATTTTTCAACCGTATCCGTAAAGAGAATCACGCCGACCTTGTCGTTGTTCCGGATGGCGTTGAATGCAAGAATTGAGGCGATTTCTGCGGCTGTTTCCCTTTTTGACCGTCCCGTGGTGCCGAATTTTCCGGAGGCGCTCATGTCCACGAGAAGCATCACGACCATTTCACGCTCTTCACGGTAAAGTTTGACGAAAGGTCTTCCCATTCTCGCGGACACCTTCCAGTCGATGTTCTTCACCTCATCGCCCGGTGTGTATTCCCGGACTTCCTCGAATTCCATGCCCGTCCCACGGAACACGGACCGGTACTGCCCGGCCATCATGGTATCCACCTGACGGCGGCTGTGGATATGGATTTTCCTGATTTTTTTGATCGACTCAGGTGAAAGCATAATTTTCTGTCCTGCAGATTTCACATCCTGCGCTGTTCAGCCCATGAAAGACCCAAACTCCCCAGATTGTCAAGGCACGGGTACAGATTCGAACACCTGATGGATAATCTGGTCTGTGGTCAAGTCTTCGGCCTCGGCTTCGTAGGTCAGAATGATCCGGTGGCGCAGGACGTCCGGCCCCACGGTTTTGATATCCTGGGGCGTCACGTAGGGCCTGCCGTTCAAAAAGGCCCTGACCCTGGCGGCCAGGCTGAGGCAGATGGTGGCCCTGGGTGATCCGCCAAAATGGATGTAAGGTACGAGATCCCTGAGGTGTTTATCCGGATGACGTGTGGCGAACACCAGGTCCACCATGTAATCTTTCAGCTTGTCATCCACATAAATGTCTTTGACAAGACGGCAGATATCATCCAGCTGGTCTTTCCCCATCACGGGTCTGACCGTTTTCCCATCCTCGAATCCCACACGGTTCAAAATTTCTTTTTCCTCATTCCGGTCCGGGTAGTCCACCTTGAGCTTCAGCATGAAACGATCCACCTGGGCTTCCGGAAGCGGATAGGTGCCTTCCTGTTCAATGGGGTTCTGTGTCGCAAGAACCAGGAAAGGATCGGCCAGCTGAAACGTGGTGTCGCCAATGGTGACCTGGTGCTCCTGCATGGCTTCAAGCAGGGCCGACTGAACTTTGGATGGGGCCCTGTTGATTTCATCGGCAAGAATGATGTTGTGGAACAGGGGGCCTTTCTTTATGACAAAATCCCCTGAGTTCGGTCTGTAGACCTCGGTTCCAAGAAGATCTGCCGGAAGAAGGTCCGGTGTGAACTGAACCCGTTTGAAATCAGCCTGGACGGTATCGGCAAGAGCCTTGACAGCACTGGTTTTGGCAAGTCCCGGAACCCCTTCGATCAGAACATGGCCTTTGGTGAACAAGCCTGTGAGGAGGCCATCCACCAGATCTCTCTGGCCTACAAGAACTTTTCCTATTTCGTTTCTGATCTGACTGACCAGGGCATGTTTCTCTTCCACCCTTTGTTTTAATTCTTCCATGGGAATCGTCCTCGGATAAGGTGTGAATGGTTCGAATGTCCGATGCAGTTGCCTGCCATTGGTTGCAGCGTTGATATAATAACCACCGGGCCATGAATGTCAACACATTCAGAAACCAGCCTCCATGGCAATCCCATGCACGTTCTCTGAACACAGACCATGTCCCCTCATTTTCAGTTATCGTTTACAGGTTCCACAACCTTTCCTTTCATTTATTATCTCATGGACATTGCAATATCTCTCTGATATAAGATTTTTAAATTTGAATTTATGTTCATTTTTATTTTCACAATTAGGTTTAAAGCCCTATCTACATAAGATTGTTAAAGAAAAACATTAGAATCTTGCCTTTATCAAGAAATATTAAACTCTGAACAAACGGTCTGTATTACTTGTTTTTTTCAGATAAATGAGAAATATTAGATTTCCCGCGTATAAACGTTATTGACAAGGACTTTCACAGAATGTATTTATTTTCACACATGTTAAAACATGGCGCACATGATATCAGGTCCGGATGTTTTCCTGATTCATAGCCGGATATATAAAGATGAATTTGATGGGAGATGTGAAGCAACCATGGGCAAATCCGTACTCAAACAACTCAAGGAAGACGAGAGGGAAGTCAGACGGAAGCTGATCGTAAACGCCGCCAAAAAACTCTATAAAAAGCTGTCTTTTCACGATATCGGGATGAGGGATATCGCCAGTGAGGCGGGAATTTCCGTGGCGTCACTCTACCAGTATTTTCCAAGCCAGGACGATCTGTTTGTCGCCATTCTCAAAACGGAAATGATCGGCATCAAGGAAAAATTGTGGACTGAGCCCCAGTCTCTCGAGGACATCTCCATCAGTATCGCGGACTTTCTGATCGACCATGAAGACATATTCCAGATGATAAGCCATTTCATGATACGCGGAGAAAAAAAACCGGACACCCTTGAAAAATTCAACATCATCCAGGAAATCTTCCTCAACATGCTGGAGTCGGCCCTTTCACGTACCTCTCCGACCGTCATCAAAGGCTTCTACTCACACGCCTTTTTCACAGCCCTTTTCGGGAATGTCATCACATTCAGGAACTACCCGAAAACAAGCGGTCCTTCCAACCGTGAAAATCTTTACCATATTGTCAAGATAACGGCCAGAGCCTTTCATGAAGCCATAAAAAACGACAACTACCTGGAATACATCGAAAATGACAAATTAGCACCCGCTCTTGGACAGGAAAAAATAACCTTGTGATTTCAGCCTCGATCCTGTATCCTTTCCTCTTTTCGATACGTTCCCGATGAAACAGGACCGGGTCACGCGCGTGAACTTTCCGTGGGGCGCCCTGGATCGCGACCCTGTTTTCATCCCGAGATTATGATTCAGGTTTTTAGAGATAATCATGAGTTACATGCTGGACCTCTGTGATTTTCGTCAGACATTGAGGCTTGTCGTTCTTTTCCTTGCCATTTCAACATTCAACCTGTCAGCCCCGGTCCATGGACAGAGTGACGCTCTTGAACCGTCCATTACCATAACCGCCGTAGGCGATGTCATGATGGGCAGCCACTTCCCCTCTGCCGACTGGCTTCCTGAAGATGACGGAACCTCACTTTTCAGCAACGTCCGCTCCTTTCTTTCAGACTCGGATATCGTTTTCGGAAACCTCGAAGGGTCTCTCCTCGATGAAGGAGACTGTGTCAAAAAGTGCAACGACCCTGAAACCTGTTACGCCTTCAAAATGCCCCAACGGTATGCCGGCTTTCTGGTAGACGCGGGTTTCAACCTGATGAGCATTGCAAACAACCATATCGGAGATTTTGGAAACGCGGGAATCGACAGCACGGTCAGGGCCCTGACAGCATCGGGCATCCATTTTGCCGGAGTGCATTCCCACCCCAACACGATTTTCGAGATGAACGGTGTCAGGGTGGGTTTCGCCGCCTTCTCCCCCAATCTGGCGACACCCGACCTCCGGGATATTCAAAGCTCTGTTAAAATCATCGAAAAACTTTCAAGGTTGTGTGATCTCGTCATCGTGTCTGTCCATGCAGGCGGTGAGGGAGACAAACACCGTCACGTGACACGCCAGACAGAAACATACCACAACGAGGACCGGGGCAATGTTTACGCCTTCGCCCATGCCGTCGTGGATGCGGGTGCGGACCTGGTTCTGGGTCACGGTCCCCACGTGACCAGGGCCGTGGAACTTTACAAGGGCCGGCTGATCGCCTACAGCCTTGGCAACTTCTGCACTTACGGCCGTTTCAACCTCAAGGGATACAATGGGACAGCCCCGCTTCTGCGAATAAAAACGACCAGAACCGGAGAGTTCATGGAAGGCCTGATCATTCCGACGTTCCAGGTTCCAAAGAAAGGTCCGGCCCCAGACCCACAGAACCGTGCCATCAAAGATATCGCCGAACTGACGAAAAAAGATTTCCCTGAAACACCTCTTTCAATCGATATTTCAGGAAAAATCACCATCCCAAATCGAGTTTCCCGTCTTCAAAAGAAATGAAAGAGGAATTTAAAGGGGTCATGAATATACTTGCCGCGTGTTTTTACTTATGTTACGATCCGAAAAATTCAGATTTTCCAAAAGCTGTTTCCTAACAAAGCAGGTCCGGTTACAAAGCCCTGATTGAATTACAGCACCATGACAGAGCGCCATGTTGTTTCCGTGATTGCCAGCCTGTCGTCCGGACAACCTGCAATTGATATTCCGGCTGTTTTCTTGAAATGGAAAATAGTCTCGTGTTTTTAATAGGTTCGACAACATTTTAAACCCAAACATCTATCAGAGCTGACATTGAATCCGATTATTTCAGTAGACGGAAAAGTCACCCAGGCCACCATTCTGATCGTTGACGACAACCCCAACAACGTTCAGCTTCTCAACGCCGTGATGTCCATGAGGGGATTCGACGTCATGGTCGCAAAAAACGGCTTGCAGGCCCTGGAGATCGTCAAGAACGAACTGCCCGACCTGATACTGCTGGACATCATGATGCCGGTGATGGATGGATTCGAAGCGTGCAGGAAACTTAAGGAATGTCCTGAAACAAAAAACATTCCCATCATTTTTCTCACGGCAAAAAGCCATATCGACGACATCATGAAAGGGTTCGAGCTGGGCGGGGTGGATTACATCACCAAGCCTTTCAGTTCCAACGAACTGGTGGCCAGGGTTGAAATCCACCTCAAACTGAAACTCAGCCAGGAGACCGTCATCAGACAGAGAAACGAGCTCAGGGAAATGGTCCAGATCCTCTGCCACGATCTTTCCAATCCTCTGGGTGCCGTGATTTCCTGTTTCGAGCTGGCGGAATACGACCCGGACTACCTGAGGCAGAACAAGCATCTGATCCTTGATTACCTGAGAAGGCAATACGATATTATCGGTCTTGTCCGGGAGCTAAGGGCCATTGCGGAGGAAAAGGCCGTTTTCAGCCTCGCCCCAGTGGACCTGGCCTGGGCCGTCAATGAATCCATAGAGACCCTCCAGTATCAGCTGGACAGAAAAAACATCCGTGTGGTCGTTTCCCTCGATGAAAAGACATTCGTTCTCGCCGAAAAAGTCTCGCTGGTCAATTCCGTCCTGAACAACCTGCTCACCAACGCCATCAAATTTTCCTATCCGGCGAGCATCATCAACCTCAACGCGGAAAAAAAAGATGGGAAAGTCCTTCTCTCCGTCACGGACCAGGGAATCGGCATCCCCGATGACCTTATGAAAAGGATTTATTCCATCGACAGGAGAAGCACCCGTTTCGGAACCATGGGTGAAAAAGGTACGGGGTTCGGCATTCCACTGGTGAAGAAATTCGTTTCCGAATACAGCGGAACCATGGAGATCCTCTCGAAAGATGAAAACGCCTTTCCCGAGGATCATGGCACATGCATCACCATCATCCTGAACGAAGCTCTCAGTCCCTGACCAGAAGCCTCTGCCCCGGTGTGATCTGGCTGTTTTTCATGTTGTTCAGCTTCATGATCGTGGTGACCGAAACACCGGTTTTCCATGAAATACTGTAAAGTCCGTCCCCTTCCTGGACCACCACATACCGTTTGTCAAAGCCGTTCTGCGATCTGAAGACGGGATCGCTGAGTTTTTCAAGTGCCTTGACGAAATCATCCCTGCTTTCGGAAGGAACCTGAACCATATAACGGCCTTCGGGCAGTGTTGAACCCAGGAGCAGCGGATTGAGCTCCATGAAAGTCCTGAAGTTGATTTTAGCCACAAACGTCACGTCGGTGATATAAAAACGTCCGGAAATATTCACAATGACGGACTTGGCGTCATGTGGCTTGTAAATTCTTGACGGATCGATTTTGTATCCGAACTTCTCTGGATTTTCCAGAATCATCTTGATGGCGGCGATGCGGAACACGTACCTTTCGGTCTCCGGGGGCAGGTTCAGCTTGAAATAGTTGGTCACACTCTGGCTTTTCATGGCCTGGTTCACCCGGTTGTCCCCCCCGTTGTAAGCCGCCATGGAAAGAATCCAGTTGTCAAACTTGCCGTTCAATCTTTTCAAATGGCGAATGGCCGCGTCTGTGGATCGCTCCACACTCATCCGTTCGTCGATCACACCGTTTTCCACTCTCAAACCCAGGTCTTTCCCTGTTCCCGGCATGATCTGCCACAAACCGAGAGCCCCTGCGCCCGATTTGGCCGTAATGTGAAGGGCGCTTTCAGCCACAGCCAGGTATTTCAGATCATCGGGCAATCCGTGTTCAGCCAGTTTCTTTTCGAAATAGGGAAAATACCGCCCGGATCGTTTGACCCACATGAAAACCTGGGGCCTGTCCCAAACCATGATGGTGAACTCCCGGTCGAACATTTCGCGTGTCAGAGGGTCGGTCAGGTCGATGGTTTCCCCGCAAAGTGTCATGGACTCGGGCAGATCGTACTCGTAGATATCCGGGTAACGGTTTTCCACGGTTCGAGTCTCCACGATGACACGGGACTCGTTCGAGGATGTGCAGGACATGAACGGCAGAAGAAGAACCACCAAAAGGCTTTTCGAAAGGAACCGACGCATCATGGAATGCATGGAATGATTCATGGGTCACAACCTCCTTGCAAAGATTGAAATGGGCCGAGCCACCGGGTTCCCTGGTGGAAAAAAGCTTCCATCCGGAGTCGGTAGATCTCGGGGTCCCTGACTTTTTTGATCTGTTTGAACAGCTCGTCCCCGTCCTCCATCGAAGGGGCGAGACAGCTCCAGAACGATTTCATCCGGTCCATGACGTGAATCGGCCCGGAAAGGGTTTCCAGCCGTTCGGTGAAATAGGCGTCATGAAACCGTTTGATCCGGTCCATTTTATCATCCACGGCATCTCTACCGTTGCGGATCACACCCGGAAGAAACGGGTCAGCCAGCACCCCTCTTCCGATCATCCATCGATCGATATAGGGCAGCCGTCGCTTCATGTTCTCAAAATCCGAAAGGCTCCGGATGTCACCGTTGTACACCACCGGGTGACGGCACATGGAACAGGCCTCCTCGAAGGTGTCGAGATCCACGGACCCCTCGTACATCTGAACGCCGGTCCTGGGGTGGATGGTCACCTCGTCCAGGGGGTAGCGGTTCAGAATGGGCATCAGGGTGAAGATCTCCCGTTTGTCATGACGTCCCAGCCGCATCTTGATGGAAAGTCCTGTCTTGATCTGGGGAAACACCCGTTCGAGAAACGAATCCACCACGTCGGGAAAGCATAAAAGGCCCGACCCTTTCATTTTTTTGGCCACCATCTTGTACGGACAGCCCAGATTCCAGTTCACCGTGGTGTAACCCAGGTCGTGAAGCACACGGGCCACGGCGGCAAAATCATCGGGGTTGTTGCCCATGATCTGGGGGATCACCGGCATCCTTCCATTGAGTTCCGGCAAGACGTCCCGGATCTCCCGGTTTTTGTAGCGGCATCCCTGGAGCGCCGAGATAAACGGGGCGATGGCCAGGTCGAAACCCTCGAAGAACATGGAAAAGGTGTTCCGGAAAACACGGTCCGTGAACCCCTGGAGTGGCGCGAGATAAAGTTTCATAGGCATTCCGGACGAGCTGTCACACAGCCCGGTTTGAGGATATGACCAGGAGAACGGCGCTGAACAGGGCCCACAGGAGCACGAGAACCGTCACGACCACGCAGATCAGGGCCAGGGTTTTGTGAAAAGACGTTTCCCGGGTCCGTTCCTCGTAACCGAGAACATACCCCAGAAGCAGGCCTCCCAGGATTCCGCCGCCGTGGGCCCAGTTGTTGATTCCGGGAACGATGAAACCGAACAGGAAAAGGCTGATCACCCATCCCATGATCTGTTTGTAGACGGTCTGTCCGTAGACACCTCCCCTGGATTTTCCGAAGTAAAGCAGGGAACCCACCAGGGCACACACGGCTGCCGAAGCTCCGATGGTGAAGGGAATACCGGCCATATAGGAGACCAGAAACCCGAAAACACCCCCCAGGGTGTAGATGGTGAACATCCGGTAAACGCCGTATTCCCGTGCGGTCAGAGGAACGAGCTGCCAGAACATGATCATGTTGAACAGGATATGGAGAATGCTTCCGTGCAGGTAGTTAGCCGAAACAAGGGTCCACCAAAGGCCGTAACCGTCAATGGGAATACGACCGCTTCCGCCTAAAATCTCCAGACTGAAACGGGCCGGAGACAGGGTATCCAGGGGATTCATGGAGAATCCCACATACCTTCCGCTGAACAGAAGGGAGATGACGAACATCACCACGTTGACCCAGACAATGGTCAAAGCCACGGTTCTCGGGTCGTCCATGTTTCTCACCAGGGAGTTGTTCCGGAACGACGAACCGGGTTTCACCATGTTGCAGTAGGGGCACATGGGTTCGTCGCTGTTGATCAGCTTTCTGCAGTTGGGGCAGAGCATGGACTGGCGTCTTGTCTGTTTCATGACCTCGTTCCTGAATATCCTTTGTTCCCTGGGCTCAGTCGTTCAGCTGAATGTCCTTGCCCGAATGCACCCGGTTCATGTTCCGGACGGCACACATCTTTCCACACATGGTGCAGCTGTCCTCGTGTTCGGGTTTCGAGCTCTCACGGTACCGTCTTGCCTTGTCCGGGTCAATAGAAAGTTCGATCATCCGGCTCCAGTCAAGTTCGGCCCGGGCCTTGCTCATGGCGTTGTCCCAGTCTCTGGCGCCGGGGATATTCTTTGCGATATCGGCGGCATGGGCCGCGATCCGGGAGGCCATGATCCCCTCTTTCATGTCGTCTGCCGTGGGAAGGCGAAGATGTTCAGCCGGGGTCACGTAGCAGAGGAAATCCGCCCCGTTGGCCGCCGCGATGGCCCCTCCGATGGCGCTGGTGATATGGTCGTAACCGGGAGCCACGTCCGTGACCAGGGGGCCCAGCACATAGAACGGCGCGCCGTGGCACAGCTTTTTCTCGAGCATCATGTTTCCGGCGATTTCAGTCAGGGCCATGTGTCCCGGCCCTTCGATCATCACCTGGACATTTCGTTCCCAGGCCTTTTTCGTCAGTTCCCCCAGCACGACCAGCTCCTCGATCTGGCAGGCGTCGGTGGAGTCCGCCAGACTTCCCGGCCGGCATCCGTCTCCCAGGCTCAGCGTGAGGTCGTGTGCAACACAGATATCGAGAAGACGGTCGAAATGTTCGTAAAACGGGTTTTCCTTGCCGTTCAGGTTCATCCAGGCGTAAAGCAGGGAACCACCACGGGAAACAATACCCATCAACCGTTCGTTTTTCCTGATCTTTTCGGCCGTGGCCCGGTTCAGCCCGGCGTGGATGGTGACAAAATCAACCCCGTCCATGGCATGGGTTTCCACCACCTTGAAAAACTCATCCACGGTGATGTCCGCCAGGTCCTTTTCGTAGAATCCCACCGCGTCATAGATGGGAACGGTGCCGATCATGGCCGGGGACATGGCGATCAGCCGCTGGCGGAACTCCCGGGTCTTTCCGTAACAGCTCAGGTCCATGATGGCCTCGGCCTTGAGTTCCACGGCAAGCCGGGCCTTTTCCATTTCAAGGTTCACGTCGGCGCAGTCTTTGGAGATTCCGAGATTTACGTTGATCTTGGTGCGGAGGCCCTCCCCCACCCCTTCGGGCTCCAGGTTCCGGTGATTTTTATTGGCGGGTATGATGACCTTGCCCCGGGCCATGAGCTCCATGAGCTTTTCAGGCTCCATCTTTTCCTTTTCGGCAACGATTTTCATCTCACGGGTCACGATGCCTTTTCTCGCCGCATCCATCTGGGTGGTGTAAGTCATGGTCTCATTCCTTTTTTCATGCTGTTTCTGATGTTTTCAACTTTTCTCACCATATCGTCGGCACCGACAATTTCCGTGATCATGGCAAGACAGGACGCCCCCCGTCTCACCAGCTCGCCCGCGTTGTGCTCCTTGATTCCGCCGATGGCCACAAAGGGAATCGGGATGTTTTTCACCACAAAATCCAGATAGTCGAAACCCACGGGGTCGACCACATCCTTTTTCGTGGTGGTACTGAAAATGGGCCCCACGCCGATATAATCCGCGCCGTCGGCCACAGCCTTCCTTGCCTGTTCCGGGCTGTGGGTGGAAAGCCCCACGATCATCTTTCCGCCTGTGACGCGCCGGATGGCCTCAATGGGAAGATCTTCCTGGCCCACATGGATTCCGTCCGCCGACACGGCCAGGGCCAGGTCCACATGGTCGTTCACGATGAACGTCACCCCGGCTTTCGCCGTCATCTCACGGATGGCCAGGCATTCCCTGTACCGTTCCCCCATGTGTTTTTCCTTTTCACGGTACTGGATGATCCGGATTCCGGATTTTATCATCAGCTCCGCGATGGTCAGATTGTCGCGGCCCCTTGAGAACTCCTCGCCGGTGATACCGTAGATATCTGTATCAAGTATCTGTTTCATGATCCCACCTCCCTAACACCATCTGAAGCACCACATCCGCCTGTTTGGCCGCCACCACGACGACTTTGGGGCACAGGGGCGGTGCTGTCTCATTCTGTTCCGAGACAAAATCCCCCACCATGAAGAAAAGGGGTTTCACCCGTTTCACCCGGATGCTGTCCGGATGACCCCAGCACCCGATTCCCGAGCCGGACACCAGAAGCCTGTCTCCGTTCATGAAAAGTCCGGCCATCATGGCCTTGGCCGCCGCCCTGTCCAGGGCCTCGACGATCACGTCCACATCCTGGAAAACCTGGACCACGCTGGTTGTATCCAGCATCACCGGCTGTATCTCGATATCAAGGCTCCCGTCAATAGCCAGAAGGTTGTCACGAAGGGCCGAAACCTTCAATTGTCCCACCTGGTTTTCGAAAAAAAACTGTCGGTTCAGGTTGGAGCCGTCCACCGTGTCGCCATCAACGAGCACAAAACGCCTGAACCCGCATCGTACGAGAAAATGGGCGCAGTTGGAGCCAAGCCCCCCGGCCCCTGCAATGCCGATCCTCACCGACCGGATTTTTTCAAGCTCCCAGTCTATCAGGTACCTGAGGGCGCCCTGTTCGAACACCGACGTTTTTTCAGTTGACGTCACCACGATCTTCCATCCTTCAGGCCACGTCCAGGGACACCAGCGGTTCCCAGTCCTTGTACACCGGCTGGTAGCCCCGGGCCGCAAGATCACGGGCCATCTCCTGTACCGAACGTTCATCGGAAATATCGAACTGGCCTGTGTTGGCGTTGTCCCGGCTTCGTCCCCCCACCTGGGTGCAGGAACCGGCGGACATCCGCGTCACTCCCAGGGGCAGGATGTTGTTTCTGAAATCCTCGGTCTCCCGGGTGGACAAGGTGATTCCGGCCCTGGGCATGAACAGCCTCAGGGCTGTGACGGCCTGGACCATCTCACGGTCCGACGCCGGATGCCCGGGCTGGAACGATCCCGCATGGGGCCTCATTCTTGGAAAAGACACGCTGATGTCCACCTCGGGATAGCTTCTCTGGAGATACCAGGCGTGAAGTCCGGTATAAAACGAATCCCTGTAAAACACATCGAGACCGAGAAGCGCCCCGATTCCCACCGTCCTCATACCGGCCCGGCATCCCCTTTCCGGGGCGTCCAGGCGGAACGAAAAGTTTTTCTTGGGTCCACGGAGATGGAGGCTGTCGTAAAGGGCTTCGTTGTATGTTTCCTGGTACAAGGTCAGCCCGTCCACCCCGTCGCTGACCAGATCCACGTATTCATCCGTTTCCAGGGGGTAGACCTCGATGGCGATGGACGTGAAGTACCGGGCCAGGCGTCGTGCGCAGTCCCCGATGTATCGGGGCGAAGAATGAGTCCTGGATTCCCCGGTCAATATCAGGATATGCTTGAGGCCCGTTTCGGCAATGACAGCGGCCTCCCGGTCCACGTCCTCGGGCTCAAGCCTTGAACGCCTAAGGTCGATGGAGGCGTTGAATCCGCAGTACCGGCAGAGGTTCACGCAATGATCGGACAGGTACATGGGGGTGTAGAGCAAAATGGTTTTCCCGAACTGCCGGACCGTGATCTCGTGGGCTTTTCTCGCCATGTCTTCGAGAAACTCCGATGCAACGGGTGACAGCAGGGTCAGATAGTCCCAGGGCGACAGGCGCTGTTTTCCCAGAACGCGTCTCACGTCGTCTGGCTTCACCTTTCCGATGAACGATTCCAGGTCGCCTGGTCTGTACTCAGCCATCACCTCATAGAAACCCATGGTATCCTCCTATCCCAGAAAACCCGTGAGGGGCGACGAAGCCGAGGCCTTTTCACCCACCGCCCCCGGCCCTGCAAGATACGCCTTTCTCCCGGCGCGCACCGCCTCGCCGAAAGCCGCGGCCATGGCCACCGGATCACCGGCACTGGAAATGGCCGTGTTCACCAGACAGGCGGCGGCCCCCATTTCCATGGCTTCGCAGGCCTGGGAAGGACGACCGATCCCCGCGTCCACAATGATGGGCAGAGGGATTTCGTCGATGAGAATCCGGATCATCTCCCGGGTCCGAAGCCCCCGGTTGCTCCCGATGGGTGAGCCCAGGGGCATCACGGCGGCGGCCCCGGCGTTGACCAGGGATCTGGCCACCATCAGGTCCGGGTTGATGTAGGGGAAGACCTCAAACCCTTCTTTTGCCAGAATTTCCGTGGCTTTGGCCGTTTCATACCCGTCGGGCAGAAGGTATACGCTGTCGGAAATCACCTCGATTTTGATCCAGTTGCCGCAACCCGCGGCCCGGGCAAGACGGGCGATCCGAACCGCTTCGTCCGCGTTTCTCGCACCGGAAGTGTTGGGGAGAAGAACCACGTGTTTGGGGATATGTTTCATCACATTGTCCGTTTCAGCACCGATATCCACACGGCGCAGGGCCACGGTGATGACCTGGGAGCCCGAACTGTCGATCACAGCGGGAATCAGGGTGTCGGATGAATACTTCCCCGTCCCCGTGAACAGCCGGCTCGTCAGTTTTTTTCCGCCGATCTCGAACGCATCGTCGTTCGTCATACCTGTCATGTTCAACCTCCTCCCACAAAGCGGACGATTTCAAGGCTGTCACCGTCCTTTAGAACACAGGCCGTAAACTGGTCCCTGGGAACCACGGCAAGGTTCAGTTCCACCACCAGAGACTCCGGATCCAGGTTCCGTTCAGTCAGATACCCGGCAAGAGTCAGGCCGTCTTTCACCGTCTCTGTTTGTCCGTTGACCGTCATGTCCATGGTTTGCCTGTCCTTTGGTCAATTCAAAAAAAGCAAAAAAAAAGCCCGCCATGAAGGCAAGCCAAAAAAAACCAAAATAAAAAAGTGATGTGTGATTTTTTCGTGCTTCCCTACGGCAGTATCACCTGCATCAGGTTCAAAGGGTTGGAAATAACTTCCGTCTCAGTCCCGACCACGGTCAGGACACCCCCAGCGAATATGTGGACTCACTATAAAAGATCGTTTTGCCGATGTAAAGACACAATATCGGGACCAAGCAATCTCCGCTATCGCGGGCATGGACCGCTCCAGCCACACGAATGGTATTTAACAGAATTATCACCGAGAATTGCTGGTTGGGTTTGTCAGGACAACCGCACGTGAGAAGAGCGTTAAAAACAGAGGCAAGGACTCTCTTGGCATGGCGTCATTAAAAAGCTATAGTGTTAAAAAATAACACGATGATACATCCATCCAAATCACTCGCGAATGGGGGCGTCCATGCCTGAAAAGAAAACGAATGCCGGCGTTAATCTCGTCAAGATCATCGAACTGATGAACCAGATGTTCTACAAACAGAAAGGCCTTTTATCATTCTTTCTCAAAAAACAGTCCAGCTCTTCGGATATCAAGGCTGACTTCATGATGGCTTCGGATTACAGCGGGCCTTTGCTTAAATATTTTATGAATCCTGAAACGTTTCTCAACATCCAGCACCGGTTTATCTCGGATTACATGCGTCTTACCGAGTGCTTCATGAGCAACTTTATCGGCGGTATCGAACCGGAAGACAGCATACGTGCCCTGCATACGGATAAACGGTTCAAGAGCGACGAATGGAACTCCAACCAGTTCTATAAGTTATTGAGGGATTTCTATCTGGTGACATCGAACAACATCAATGACATGGTCTCCGGAATCGATGGCATCGATGAACAGAAAAAAAAGAAAATCGTATTTTTTACCAAGCAGATCACAGATGCCCTGTCACCGTCCAACTTTCTTCTGACAAATCCGGAACTGATGAAAATCACCTTTGAAACAGGTGGAGACAACCTTATCAAGGGTTTTGAAAACTTCCTCAACGATGTCAGCAGTGTTGACGGCAATATCCATATAAAAATGACCGACACCCAGGCCTTCGAACTGGGGAAAAATATCGCGACGTCACCCGGTAAAGTCATTTACCAGAATGAACTGATGCAGTTGATCCAGTACGAACCGGTAACCAAAGACGTCTATTCAACCCCCATCCTGATATCCCCGCCCTGGATCAACAAGTTCTACATCCTGGATTTGAACGAGAGCAACTCCCTGGTTCGCTGGCTGGTCAAGAAAGGATACACGGTCTTCATGATCTCCTGGGTCAATTGCGACAGCCGTCACGCCCATATGAAGTATGAAGACTACATGGAGATGGGGCACATCAAAGCTCTTGATATCATCAAGGATATTACCGGCGAACAAAAAGTGTCCGCCATGGGGTACTGTACGGGAGGGACCCTGCTCGCCTCGACGGCGGCGTATCTTGCCGGAAAAAAAGAAGACAGGTTTGCGTCCCTGACCTATCTTGCCACCCTCATGGATTTTTCAGACCCGGGCGACCTGGGTATCTTCGTGGACAAAGAGCAGCTCGATGTCCTGAAAAAAACCATAGAGATCACAGGCTACCTCGATGGACGCCAGCTCGCCCAGACCTTCAACATGCTAAGATCCAACGATTTGATCTGGTCCTATGTGGTGAACAACTACCTGAAGGGAAAGACACCGGTTCCCTTCGATATTTTATACTGGAATTCGGATTCGACCAACCTGCCCGCCAACATGTACACGTTCTACCTCAACAAAATGTATATTGAAAACAAACTCAAGGAACCCGGGGGGATCGTCCTCAAGGGTGTTCCCATTGATCTGTCGGCCATCACCACACCGGCCTATTTTCTCACAACAGAAGACGACCATATCGTTTTATGGAAAGGCTCGTATCATGGCTGCCGCATTCATTCCGGACCGGTCCGTTTTGTTCTGGCGGGGTCGGGCCATGTGGCAGGTGTCATCAATCCACCTGAAAAGAACAAGTACGGCTTCAGGTTTTCAGATAGTCTTCCGGAGTCTCCGGACGAATGGTTCACGACAAGCACCTGGCGAGCGGGTTCCTGGTGGAATAACTGGCATGGGTGGAACAGAGAGTATGCGGGGTTGAGAGTTCCAAAAAGAAAGCCGGGGAATCGGCGGTACAAAGCCATAGAAAATGCCCCGGGAAGCTACGTCAAACGAAAGCTGATAAACACTGAAGAAAATTAACGGTCAAAAAAGGGGGCGGGCCTTCGCCTGACCCCTAAGCACTTTTTCCCTGATTATCAGGGTTATCCCCTTCCTCCAGACTTTCATCGTCCCGGATCGTGTTCAGTTCGGCCAGGGCTTCACGGATTTCCTTGACACCGGCCGTGGCCACCTGGTGAATCACATCACGCTCCCTTTTCACCCGGGTCAGGGGGAAACGCCATTTTTCCGTTTCAAGGTAAGACAGGGCAAGCTTTCGAATCGAAGCCCAGGTGTCTTTCCGCCTCTGGTTCTCAAGGGGCGTGAGGTTGTCGAAGTCGTCGATCACACGCTTGTGAAACCTGTTTTTGAACATGGTCTTGAACGCGGACACCAGGGTCGCGTAAAGGAGAACCGCTCCGCCCAGGCCGAAGAGGAGAAGCAGTTCGATGGGCATGCCGCCCAGGGCCCCCGAAAGACTGAGAAAGAATATGGCGGAAAAACTCAGGATCAGGCTGAGAACCCCTGTGGAGATCCCGAAGCGCAGGTCGAAACCCAGGGCTTTTTTCTTGTAGTTCAGCAGGGCTTCGAGAAAATGGTCCAGGCTTTCCGAATGGGTTTCCACAAAACCGGCCATGTGGTCCAGACGAAGGTCCGGAGCACTGAGAAGGGTCTGTCTTAGCTGTTCCCTCTGGTTCTGGAGGTATTTCAGGTAATCCGTCTTTTCCGATTGCCTTGAAACGCAGGACGAGTAGGTCAGGTGGATGCGGGGGATGTCCTTTCTCCCGGTCATCTGGGACAGGTTCCAGCACAAGGTTCCGTAAACCTGAAGCAGATCGGTCATGGATTCGCATTCGTCGATGCGGTTCAGCACAAAGAAAATCCGGTCGTCGAAGGTGCTGGCCGGCAGGGTTTCCCTCAGGGCCACGTAGGTTTCCTGGACCGTTCCCGCTTTGTGGGGATCGAACAGCACGAGGATCAGGTCGGCGATGCGGGCGAAGTCCCCGATCACCTGCTGGTAGTTGTACCCCCGGTCCCTTTCCGTGACGCTGTCCAGCATTCCCGGTGTGTCGATGATGGCCAGTTCCTTGAGAAACGGGGAATTCACCTTTTTCAGGCGGAAATGGGCGGAAAAACGCCTTCCGTACTTCTTGAACGTTTCAAAGGGGAACTCGGGATCGTTCATAAGGTAGGCCCCGTCGTGCTCCTCGGTCACCCGGACCTTGTAATCATCGGTTTCCACGTTGTCATAGGTGATCACGGTAAAGGAATCGTCGGTGGGGGCCTGCCCTGTTTCCTGGATGAATCCTCCCAGATACTCGTTGATCAGGGTGGATTTCCCCGAGGAATAATTCCCAAGGATCAAGACCACGGGCCGCCATTTGATGGTGGATTCCAGCGGGACTTCGCTGTATTTGTACCGCATGGCGCAGGGCGTCAGTTTCTGCTCCACCATATCCAGAAAGTCTTTCTGAAGAGACGTCTTGTAGTTTTCACGAAACATGGGTTTCTTCCTTGTCGTCGGTTGAATGTTCCTGACCCATGGCTATCAGAACAGGTTTTTCAGGTCAACAGATATGATCGCCCCTTCCTGTCTCGCTCGGGATCGCTATCGATATCGGGATCGCTATCGAAACGTTCTGGCAATCGAACCCGACAGCGTAACCCCGGCTTGTCCACTGGACTGAATCACTGTCCTGTATAGAGAACACATCCGGAATGAAAATCTTGATCAAAACGTCCATCCCATTTTTTCACCTCTCCGAGTCTGTTTTCCCGACTCTAAAGAAAAGGGTTCACAATGGCATTTATATTGCTTATCATATAGATCAGTGATGAAACGGATTTGATATTGCAACCCATTGATAAATATGTAAAAGTCCGTTCTTGTTTTTCATGCACGTTTTATGTTTGAGGTCGTCCATGCACACATTACACCCCGAAAGGCGCGGCGCACCGGTCTGGATCATTTCGGAAAGCAATCCCACCATCTCAAGTCTCGACGCCCTTGGAGAAAGAAACATCTCCGGACCTGTGAAAGAGTATCACCTTTCCGAACTGGGGTGGTATCTCCTGAATCCCGAGCCTGTCGTCATTCAGGACCGGCTGGTGGGATGCCATGTCACTTACAGGAAACCCTGGTACAAAAAACTCATGGGCGGGCTTGGCAGGCCGTTTTCCAGAAAAAAGAACGGGGAAGACAACAGCCACGAATACCTGGCCCATCTTCAGATGAAAACCTACGGATTTGAAGACAAGGCCCTTGAAAACCATTTCAGGCAGATTTACAGACACCTCAGACCCTATGACAACCTTCTCCGCTACCTGTCCTACGCAGATGAATCACAGATCGAGGACATCACGGGAATCTGCGAGGACATCGCGGGGAACCGGTACAAACTTGATCTCACCGGAACGGTTCAGGACAAACTGAACTACATGGCAACCCATCTGCTGACTCCGGTTAAAATCACCATGAAACGGTCCTACCTGAGCCGTGGACTGTTCGAGTTGAGGGGATACTCCTTTGAATCGTTCAACCCGGACAACCGCTTCCAGCTGATCCGGTTTTTCCAGAACGGCATGGTCCGTTTTTTCGTTTCGGGGAAAGACGGGCTTCCCGGCTTTATGGTCGAGGACGCCAGGCTTGTTTCCTGGCTCCAGCTTTTCGAACAGTCCCTCAGGACCAATGAGAAACTGGCTGATGCGCTCCAGCTCTGCGTCCGGGGAGAAGCCCGGCCCTTCAAGCTTTTTTTCACCCGGCAGCTTGAATTCGCCTATTCCCAGAGCCATCTTCCCCAGATATTCCGGAACAATTTCGATGTGTCCCGGCTGGCCCCGGAAGACAGGAACACCATTGCAGAAACATTGAACAACCAACAGAGGGTGATCTCTTTCAACTACATCCCCCATTCCAGTTCAGGTGAAGAAAGGATGCACACCCATATTTCGGTGATGCACGATCTCAACGCGCTCGAACCGCTGAAAGAGCAGATTCCCAATCTCTACAACGAGATTTCGAAAAAGGCCCCGGCATCGGACGCGGGCACGTTCTACCTTCTGGACACCATCAAAGGAAGTCAGGATGAGTAAGGTCTACACTGAAAATGATTACGAGGCGGTCCGCGAGCTTCTCAGATACCCGGAATTTCTTGACGAACATCTCTCATCGTTCCGTGACACGTCGGAACTGACTCTTCCGGAAGACCCCATCGAACGGGTGATTTTCCAGAACGACGCCAAACAGGCCATCCGCAAAATCGCCCAGAACAAAGGCCATATCCTCATGGTCGGGCGTCCCGGCACCGGCAAATCCCTTCTGGCCTCCATGTTCCGGGACGTCCTCGACATGTCCATCGGGGATTACCTCCGGCCCAGGGAAGCCATCGCCGCCTTTCCGGGAAAAGACGAGAACCACGTCCGGTTTGCCTATGCGCCGCCGGAAACCCTCGAGCGCCAGATCGAGAAAGTCTCGGAGGACATCGAAAAAGCACGCTACAGCCTGGAGCCCTTCTCCCTGTACGACCAGATCAGGCCCGTGGTCCTTGCCCGGAACATCCTGTTTGTCGTCGCTCTGTCAAGCATCATCCTGGGTTTTTTCTTTCCTTTGATGTTCATCCTCACCGGGCTTGCCGGCATCGGTTCAATTTTTCTTTTCATGCAGGCCAACAACCACCGGGTCCAGGAGAAAATCCAGCAGGACAACCAGGCCGGGCGGAAAAACGAGGTGAAACACCTGTCGGACATGATTCCTGAAGTCCTCTACGATCCGAGAAAAGACCGGGACCTGATGATCTGCGTTTCCGAACCCGACGCCAGGAACATGAAAGGCGGTTTCAGGCACGACCCCTACCAGTCCGGCAACCTCCAGACGCCGATCCACAAAAGAACCTATCTCGGGGCCCACGCCAAGGCTCCCATCATCTATATAGACGAACTCAAAACCCTTGTCCGTTCAGGCTACATGTCCAGTCTTCTGGAAATCATGCAGAACAGGGAATACATCCTCGAAGGAGGAAGAAGCACGGGAAGCGGGGCCGCAGACCGTTCGGAAAACCCTTTGCGGGCCAGCAACATCATCATCGCCTGCTGCAACCACGACACCCTTTCCTTTCTCCAGAGCGAAGGTGACGGGGCTTTCCTGAGCCGGATCGAAGACAAGGGCGAGGTGATCCAGATGGAATCCAGCGTGGATGAAACACCCGATACCCTGAAGCAGACCGCCATGTACGTGAAACAGGAAATCATGAACCTTGGCAAAGAATTCAGGGAAACCTGGAACGACATCCTCGAAACCGAAGGATACGAAGGGGTCAGGGTCCGCAGTGAAAAAATTTTCGGGCGGGACCTGCCCGAAGGGTACACCCTGAAAGAACGTGAATTCACCCGCAGCGCCGTGGCGGAAATCATCAAGGAACTCCGTTGCCGCGCGTCAGACGGCAAGCTCTCCGCCATCCTCAGACCCATTAACGGGATCATCAAGACGGCAGAGCACGAAGCCATTCTGGAAAACGCCGACCTGGTCACGGAAAAACACGTAAAAAAAGCCCTGGCCGAACATATCAGCCTGGAAGGCACCCTGTCCCGGGAAGCGATTCGCCACAAAAAAGAACTGAAAAACTACATCAGTTCCATGACCGACGCCATCGGTTACGTGGTGGGCCTGGCCGTGATCAGCTCACAGGCCAGCGGCCAGATGTTCGGCCAGCCCCTGCCCATCCACTGCCAGATCAACCCCGGCGGCGCGGACACCGTGGCCGCATCGGGAAAAACCGGAGACATCGCCAAGGCGGCGGCCCAAAATGTCCGTGCTTCCATCAAAAAGACCTTCCGGAAAATCGGGGCTCCCTACATCGGTTACGAAATGCACATCGAATACATCCAGGCCCACGGCGGCGTGGAGGGCGACAGCGCCTCCATCGCCATGGATGTGGCCCTGATCAGCGACTACATCAAGGTTCCGGTAAACCAAACCTACGGCATCACCGGGTCACTGACGGGGGACATCATCCTGGCCGTGGGCGGTGTGACGGAAAAAGTCCGTTCGATCATGGACCCGGACCTTTCCATGAACGGGGCCTGCGTGCCCTGGCAGAACCGGGAGGATATCGAACCCCTTCTGGTGAACATGGACTGCGAGCCGGTAATGCACGGCGACATTCCCGGTGTCCGAATTTACCGGAGTGAAAACAGGCAGGCGCCTTTTGACATCTACTTCATCAAAACCAAGTACCACGCCTACCGGATTCTCATGAACATCGACAGAAACGAATTCGAGGAAAAGATGGCCGAGCGGAGCCGCATGGACCTGGAATTCATGAAATCGGTCAAATAATTATCTCAACTTTCCGGCTTACCGGCCGAAAAGATGACTAAGTTTTTGTTAACGGGAGATCCGGGTGGCTCACTGAAATTCGAGGCTCACATTTTTTTAGCACGAATATATTGACAATCTCACATCATATCTGTATTTTATCCGACTTGTTGATTTCAGTTTACCGCCATGTACTTTCCGCACCCTGTAATGAAAGCCCGGAAATTCCATGAAAATCTGAAAAGTTATCTTTAATGAAGGTGAATTCTCCTTTATGGGATACGGCTTTCATCACGTTTTATCATTTGTGCATGCGTCAGATTTTGTACTTATGTGAAGGACACACTCCATGAAAAACGATTTGTCAAACGTCAGAAACATCGGCATCAGCGCCCATATCGACTCGGGCAAAACCACCCTTACCGAACGGATTCTCTTCTACACCAACAAGATCCACGCCATTCACGACGTGAAAGGGAAAGACGGCGTTGGCGCCGTGATGGACTCCATGGAACTGGAAAAGGAACGGGGCATCACCATCGCCTCGGCCGCCACGTTCTGTGAATGGAAGGACAACGAGATAAACATCATCGACACCCCGGGCCACGTGGACTTCACCATCGAGGTCGAAAGGTCCCTCCGGGTCCTGGATGGCGCGATTCTCGTTCTTTGTTCCGTAAGCGGCGTCCAGAGCCAGTCCATCACCGTGGACAACCAGATGAAAAGGTACAACGTTCCCTGCATCGCCTTTGTCAACAAATGTGACAGAAGCGGCGCCAACCCTTTCCGCGTGATCACCCAGCTCAGGGAAAAACTCTCCCACAACGCCGTGGCGCTCCAGATTCCCATCGGCCTCGAGGACAAATTCGAGGGCATGGTGGACCTGATCACCATGAAGGCCCTTTACTTCGAAGGCAAAAACGGGGAAACCATCCTTGAAAAGGACATTCCGGCGGATCTTATGGACGAGGCCATGGCCAGACGCGAAGAACTCATCGAAGCCGCGTCCCTTTTCTCCGACGATCTCACCGAAGCGATTCTCGAAGAAGCCGAGATCACCCCGGCCATGATCTACGACGCGGTAAGGATCGGAACGATCCAGCGCAAACTCACCCCGGTGCTCATGGGATCGGCTTACAAGAACAAAGGGGTTCAGCCCCTTCTTGATGCGGTGGCCCATTACCTCCCGGCGCCCTACGACATTCCCAACGACGCCCTGGACATGGACAACAACGAAACGCCCGTGGTCCTGAAGAGCGACTCCAGCGAAAAAACCGTGGCCCTGGCCTTCAAGCTCGAAGACGGGAACTACGGTCAGCTCACCTATATCCGGGTCTACCAGGGAGCCATCAAAAAAGGCGATACGGTGGTGAACTCCAGAAACGGCCGTAAAGTGAAAATCGGCCGCGTGGTCAGGATGCACGCCGCGGAAATGGAAGACATCGAGATGATCCCCGCCGGTTACATCGGCGCCCTGTTCGGCATCGAGTGCGCATCCGGCGACACCTTCACCGATCCTTCCCTGAACCTGTCCATGCTCTCCATGTTCGTTCCGGCGCCGGTTATCTCCCTTGCCGTGAAACCCAAGGACAACAAAGCCCAGATCAACATGTCCAAGGCCCTGGCCCGTTTCACCAAGGAAGACCCCACATTCAAGACCCACGTGGACCCCGAGACCAACGAAACCATCATCGAAGGCATGGGCGAACTCCACCTCGAAGTCTACGTGGAGCGCATGTTGCGTGAATACAAAGCCGAGGTCGAAACAGGCAAACCCCGGGTGGCTTACAGGGAAACCATCACCCAGAGGGCCGAATACGATTACGTTCATAAAAAACAAACCGGCGGCTCCGGCCAGTACGCCAAGGTCATGGGGTTCATCGAGCCCATCGAAGACGACCATTTTATCTTCGAGAACAAGGTCACGGGCGGCCGTATCCCCACCAACTATATCCCGGCCTGTGAAAAAGGGTTTACCCTCTGCATGGCCAAAGGCCCCAAAATGGAATACCCGGTCACCGGCATCAAGGTCACTTTGACCGACGGCGCTTTCCATGCGGTGGACAGTTCGGACATGGCGTTCCAGGCGGCGGCGCGCGGTGCTTTTATCGAAGCGTACCACAAGGCCAAACCCGTGATCCATGAACCGATCATGAAGGTGGAAATCGAAAGCCCCACCGAATTCCAGGGCAACTGCATGGGCCTCATCAACCAGCGCCGTGGCATGATCCTGGGTTCCCAGGACGAAGGCGTGATGTGCCGGATCGAAGCCCATGTACCTCTTTCCGAAATGTTCGGCTTCTCCACCATCCTGCGCTCCAACACCCAGGGGAAAGCCCAGTTCACCATGGAATTCTGCATGTACAAACAGGTTCCCCAGATGGTGGCCGAGGCCCTTGTGAAAGCAGCCCAGGACGAAAAAAAGAAATAACCGAGAAGGAATCAACCATCATGAATGAAAATACGATAGCACTCGACAATCCCCTGAAACGTCTCGGATTCGCTTCCGAACGATTGATTGAACCAGGTCAGATGGGCGGAATCTGCGCCCGCGCCGGAATCGGTAAAACCTCTTTCGTGGTCCAGATGGGCCTCCATGCCATGGCCCGGGGAGAAAAAGTTCTCCATATCAGCCTGGACGAACCGGTGACGAAAATCAACCTCTGGTACCGTGAGGTATTCAACCTCATGGCCCCCAAGAACAACATCAGCCTGATCAACCCGGCCTGGGACGCCATTCTCCCCAACCGGCTGATCATGACTCTCAAGATCGACGGCTTTTCCATTCCCCGTCTGGAAGAACGCCTGGGAGACCTCATCGAACAGGACATCTTCAAGCCCCAGACTCTGATCATCGACGGGTTTCCCTTCGACACCTGCGACCGATGCATGCTGAAGGATCTCAAGATTCTCGCGGAAAAAATGGGGATGAACGTCTGGTTCACCGTGAACACCCACCGTCACGAACCCCCGGACCAGGATGGTTACCCGGTTCAGCTTTCCGGTATCAGCGATCTGTTCACCGTTCTTTTCCAGATGGTTCCGGACAACAAGAACGTCAAGCTCGAACTTCTCAAAGGAAAACCCGAAGGCGGACAACCCGTGTTCATCGACACGGAGACCATGCTGCTTTACGCCTGATGTTTTCCTGAAAAATTTGTCCTTACCAAAAAACCCGGCCTCGAAAGAGCCGGGTTTTTTTATACCGATCCTTCCCGCATCTGTCATTCCGGGCGGCCCTGGTTTCTTCGGAAAGTCATGTTTTGCAGGGCATCTCAGATCTGTGTGGTGTCCGGTCATAGAGGCCGACCCGGAATGGCAGGGTTGGGAGTTGTTGGGCAAAGTTATAGTGGTTGTCAGAATAAAATTCCGATTGCCGCATTTTTATGAACATCGAA
>CAZWTY010000010.1:0-65709 GCA_964637565.1 uncultured Desulforapulum sp. | reverse complement strand
TCCACAAAGGTGTCGAAATCCGGCTCCCTTTCAGGATCGTCAGAGGGCAGGAAAAGGCCGTCCGTGAAAAGAAGGATGTGTTTGACCCCTTTTTTGGGGGTCTTCCCGGTGTTCAGGAACCGCTCGAATTCGTCTTCGCCGTTTAGAACACCGTAGTTTACATTCATTCCCGCCCTGGTTTCAAGGATCTTGTCTTTCAGAATCTCGTAGATTTTTTTTTCTCCGGCCGATTCCGCCAGGTTTTTCCACATGGAAAGGGTTTCCCGGTCATGGTCGTAATCGGTGACGGGGATGTGGTAGGTTCCGTCGTCATAGATCAGGAGCAGGAGGGAGTCGCCGGTCTGGACCCATTCGATATGGTCTTCGCCGATCCGGACCACGGCGCAGCTGGTGCTCCACAACGAGGCTTTGTCTGTCACGTTGACCCCGTGTTCCATCATCTTTTCAAAAATCGCGTTGTTCGCCATCCGGGCAAGACCGGTGAGGGGCGCGTCGTTCCGGAGAAAGGTGTCCCGGGCGAGCCTCGAGGCCAGGTACCCTCCTGTTTTGCCGTCCTCGTAAACCGCCCGAGTCAGGCTCGTGGCCCCGTCAAAAACCCCGAAAAGGGTTCCGTTCAGTGATACCGCGTCTTCGTTGATCCGGCCCGACCCTTTTTCATGGATCATGTCTGTTTTCATGCGCAAAACCGCCCCTGAATCATTTTTCATAAGGCCTTGAATTTAATCGTGCCTGCAAGGTCGGTCAAATCGTTTGTTCGGATAGATGGGAGAAGGTTCATCGAAAAAATCCATAGAACGATCAGGCCAGCTCATGGTAAACCGCTTCCACGTTGCGGAAAACAGCGTCCCAGCTGAATGTGCCCGAAAGCGCCGGATAAGAAACAGGTGTAACCTGTCTTTTTTCAAGGATATCCGAAATCTCGCCGTCAAGGGCTGCGGCCAGGTTGTCCCGAATCATGGGCAGGTCCCCGGGGTAGGGGGCATCCACGGTTTCAAGGCCCGGAAGAGGGAAAAGCCGCCCAAAGTGGCCGGAGACGCCCGAAACCAGTTCCCGGATTCCCGGAAGGTCCGAGGCCACGATCCGGCAGCCCGAAGCCAGGGCTTCGATCAGCACCAGCGGAACCCCTTCGAAATAGGACGGCAGCACGAAAACATGGGCCTTTCTCATCATATCTCCCAGATCACCGGGTGTCAGGTGGCCACAGAACGTCACCCTGCCTTCAAGATTGTTTCCAAGATTCCGGCAGATTTCGGCATCTTTGCCCACCCCGGTTCCTGCCAGGTAAAGATGGATGGGACGGTTTTTCAGCCGTTCATGGGACAGGGTTTCGAGAAGAAGGTGAACGCCTTTGGACCGGGACAGCTTCCCGGCATAAAGGATGGAAACCGGCGGAGTTTCACACCGTTCAACGCCCGGATGAAAATGCTCGGGGTCGAAGCCGTTGGGAACCACGCGGATCTTTTCTTTGTCGATGCCGTAAATCTCCCGGATTTCATCTTTCTGGCTGTGGCTCAGGGCGAAAACTTTGTCCACATGTGGCAGGCGGTCTGTCAGGTTTTTCCGCAAATGGGGGCAGTTTCTGTGCTGCCGGAGGTCCGTGCCGTGGCAGCTCACGACCATGGGGATCTTGGGAAAGAGTTTTCGAACCAGGGCGCTCATGATCCACAGGTGGTTGCTGTGGATGATATCGGGTTTCACGGAATCCACCATGTCGGTTATGGCCGTTTCAAAGGCTGTTTCATAATCCGCGAGCTGCCGAGGGTCGAGGTCCATGAACCGGCTGCTGGGATAGGGCATCCCATCGCTCATTCCCGGAATGGGGTACGACAGGGGGGCTGCGTCAAATGTCACCAGCCGGACGGGATTCGCCCGGATGCCCTGGATGTCCGGCGGGTTTTTCGCCGAGCATGCCGCCACCAGCGAGCAGCGGTATCCCGCTTTTGCCGCCCTTGCGATGATTTCCCGGGTGTAGATCCCGCTTCCCGTCCGTTCCGGAAGCTGGCTCAGGAGGTAGAGGATGGTCAGGCCGTTCATTCAGGGATTCCTTCGGCTTGGGTCAGGGTTACCGCATGGCCGGGAATCCCGATGTAATATCCCAAAGGGCCCAGTTCAACGGACCCGTTCCAGCCGTGTTGCACACCAAGATCCGAAAGGCCGTGCCCGCAGCGGGACACGCAGTGGCAGGTTGTGATCAGTCCTCCTGATGTAAGGCGTGGGATGCGAAAAGCTCTCGCCATGGGTTGCTCCGATAGAAAGGTTTGCCAAGAATGGACCATGCTTTAGATTCCCGTAACCTGAGCGTGTCATTCGTTAAACAGCTTTTATATGGGTAAAAAAGGCTGTTTCAGGTTAAAGATATAAAAAAAACTGATGAATTGACAGGATTTTGAGAGGGGTATGGATGGATAAGGCATTGTTGGAAAAGGCGTTGAAGATGCCTCCAAACGAAAGGGTGATTTTTGCCGAACTGATATTGGCAAGTATCGACAAGGAAGATGACGGTCTTCGCCAGGAATGGATACGTGAAGTCAAGAACCTATGGATGCTGTAAGCCAAGGCCCTGCAAAACTTCTTGATTTCGAATACTTTTCCGATGAAAGTTAAAATTCATGAGCTGGCAGCCCTTGAGTTTGATCAGGCTGTCGATGGTACGAATTCAATCCTCTGGCCTTGGGAAACGGTTCAAAACACTGTTCTTGCTCAGATGCTTCTGCGCCCTATGACCTTCAAAACCTCGCCCAACCCGACTTACTTTCAGCGCTGGAAAAGCTGGGCCAATTCCACCACCACCACCACGACCCAGATCAGGATGCTGATGCCGGTGGCGGCTGCGGAAATATCCTTGATGATTTTGATCTTCTCGTTGTGCCGTGATTCGACAAAATCGCACAGGGCCTCGATGGCTGTGTTGAACATTTCAGAAACCATCATCATTCCGGTGACCAGCAGGACAAGCCCGAAATCGATCCAGCGACGGTTGTAAAAGCAGGCGATGAGAAGAAGGATGGACAGAACCGTTTTGTAGGCCACGGCGAAATCGTAGACCACGGCGTATCTCACACCGGACAGGGCCACGCGCACTTTTCGCAGCGGGTGGAATCCCGGCTGTCCTGTTCCAAGAAATTTGTTTCGCATAGGGTTGTTCCTCGTAACCAAAACCATCATGAAAATTATATTTCTGTACCCAGAATCCTCGCTCCATGGATAACGGCCAGTACGTCGATCCGTTCTTTTTTCATTCTGTAAATGTACGGCAGGGTCGTTCGATCAGCTCCCGGACAGCATCGTCTTCGAATTCAGGAACCTTGCGGCCGGATAATGGCTGGGCTGCGATCTGTTCCGATCTCCGGGTGATTCTATCCACTGTTTGGCGGGCATACATGGGGGAGTTCAAAGCGATGTATTCGTAAATGGTTGAAAGATGACCGACCGCATTACGGGTCCAGTATACTTTCATGGCTTCAGACCAAAATGTTTGCGCACATCCTCAACCCCCATCGTTCGGTCCATCTCGCTGTCCTCGATGCCCGCTTCAATGGTTTGCCTGACATAAATCTGGTACATCAGGTCGTCCCATGTGGCTTTTTCAGGGAGTTTTTCCAGAATGCGGTACGCTTCTTCTTTAACGTTAGGAGTATGCATAAGCCTTCCATTTCAATATGTTGTGTTGCGACGATAAGAGTCCCATTTTTATGGTTGATAAGATTTTAACATCAATCATTGGCGTACACAATCGTCATGTCAGAGCGGCTGTATGCATTTTCGAGATGGGTTGACCATACTGGAGTGGATTCCGGGTCGGCTTTGAGTCTTGGATGCTGTGTGCCGTAAGGTGTTGCCCGGGCAAACATAGATTCTGTGCCTGCTGCCGCCCGGAATGACAAGCTCGGGATGTGCCGGTTTAACCGGCCTGCCTTGCCCGGCAATGCTATTGAGATAGCCGTAGGTCGGGCTTTCGCCCGACAGGGGCGTCGGGCGAAAGCCCGACCTACCGGTGTATTATCGTAAAAAGGGGCCGCCCGGAGAGGGTGACGGCCCCTTTTTTTATGATCAGTGCTTGTTCAGGGCCACAGCCTGGACTTTGATGTAAACCTCGTTGTAGTTCTTTTTCACGCCGTCCACGGTCAGGAGATCATTGTCGATGGAGATGCCGAAAAGGCGCTGGTTTTCTTCAAGATAGGGAAGAATCAGATTCCAGTCGGCGTCGGTGAGCTTGGTGAAAAACCCTCCGTTCAGCTGCTCATCCACGATTTTTCGTTTTGGGTCGCGCATGTAGATCGCGCCGCCCGAGGCCAGGGAAAAGAGGTTCGAGCCGGGGTAGGGCGTCGCCTGGGGTTTGAGCCGGCCTTTTTCGTCGTAAGCCATGCCGTTCAGGATGACGAATCCGCCGCCGTTCAAGGGATCTCCGGCCATGAAGGACTCGGCCAGGTAGTCCAGGCAGGTGCCGTTGATCACCACCCGGGGCTTGCCCGTGGCGTTGATCAGGGGCCGTCCCGCCGCGTTCCCCATGATGTAGACCTCGCCACCTTTGGCGCCGTACATGAACGTCTGGCCCACGTCGCCGTGGATCACCAGTTTGCCGCTTTTCATGATCTGGCCGAGCTGGTCCTGGGCGTTGCCGTGGACCTGGATCTCCAGGCCGTCGATGCCGGACGCCAGATAGTCGCCGGAGCTGTCGTACACATGGATGGTGACGTCGTTGGTTTTGGGACCGAATCCGCAGCCGGTGAAACGCTGGCCTTTGTAGCCGAAGCAGATGTAGTGCTTCCAGCCCAGGTTGAAGGCTTTGTTCATCAGGCGGGAATCGCAGTTCGGTCCTTCGGGTTCAAAGGCCCGGGCGTTGATGACCAGCACCCGTTCGTTGCCTTCGGGTGCGCGTAAGGTCTCCCGGCTGTCCCAGTCGATCGTGGAATACCGGCTGTTCTTCTTTTCGCTGAGTTTGGGGAAAGACATGAAGATGTCCGTCAGGGCGTTTCTCACCATGTCCAGCACGGAGCCCGGCTTTTTAGCGCCTGAATCGTAACGCCTGTCGTTCACGAAAGTCAGGATGTCGATGGCGTTGGCTCTGGCCTTGTCGTTTGCGGCTGATTTCACCACAGCCTTCAGGAATGCGGACAGGTCCGCGAAACTCCAGGCGGTGATGCTGGAAAGGACGTAGGCTTTTAGGGCCGAAAGGTCGTCGGATTCGATGTGCTTCATCACGTCGCCCTCGATGGCGGCGGCGTTGGGTGACGGGGCGATTTTTACGCTCAGGTCCAGGTGTTCCTGGCCTTTGGGCAGGGTGATCGGTTCACCGAACTTGTTTTCCGTGCTGAGAATCTTGGAGCCGTCGCCTTTGCCGGAATCTTTGATGGTGAAGGCAAAAGCCCCGCCGTCTGTGGAACTTCCACCCCGGGCGTTCCAGTATTTGTCGGCCACGGGGCAGAACCTCGGGTCTTCTTTGGCGAGGTTTTGGAGGGTGGCGTCAATGGCCTGTTTTTCCGAACAGACCAGGCCGATCTGGACTTCGTCCCGTTCGAGCAACGCGAAAACCTGGGGTCGCAGCATGGCGGTGTCGGTGATGCCCAGAAGCTGCATAAAGTCGTTGTACGGATCGTTTCGGGCGATGATGAAGAACCAGGGGCCGTCGGGGGACCCGGCGGTATGCTGGCTCTGGATGTAGCGGTACACTTTCTGCTTTTCTTCGGGCAGGCTGTCGAAGTCGTATTCCGTGGTGGGGGCGATGGCTTCGATGATGTACTCCAGCGGGTACTCGAAGGTCCGGTTGTACAGATCCAGAAGCTGCACGGACACCTCGGTGTCGGTCAAAAACTGCTGGTGAATCTTGTACTGGTTCAGGTATTCGGACACGGCGTGGTAGTTGGCGAAATCGCCGTTGTGCACCAGGGCTTCGTGCATGCCTGAGAAAGGATGGGCTCCGCCGGGATGCCAGAGCCGTCCCCTTGTGGGGTAACGCTGGTGGGCGATCCATCCGTGGGCCTTGAAATCCTCCAGGCAGTAATACTGGGTGGCCTGCTCGGCGTAACCCACGACTTTGAGGATCATGATGTTCCGGCCGTGGGACAGGACGAAGGCCTGTTTTTCACCCAGGGACGCGTAGTACGCCTGGTTCAGGCGGTAGGTGTTCTGGCTGACGAATTCGTCCTCGGCTTTGCGTTCGGGAAGGGTTTCAAGGCTGTGTTCCGTGATGAACGCGGCGAGCACCGCGGGTTTCACCCGGACAAAATACCGGCACACGTCCGGCGGTTTTACTTCGAGTCCGATGGATGTGTGGTCGCTGATGGTGGGGATCATGCCGCTGGCGTAAATGTTGAAATGAGGCAGGATGAACCTTTTTTCCAGCTCTTCTTTGCACGAGCTGTCGATGTAGGCCACCTGAAGCAGGTAATGGTCTTCGAGGATGTCCTGGGGGATGCCCAGGCTTTCCGCCGAAAGCCCCACCGCCGCGATGCCGCCGCCCTTGCCGTTGCCACGGTTGTGCATCTGCACCGAGGGTTCGTAGATATGACGTCCGGCCACGGGAATCGAGCACATGAAACCGGTGACCCCGCAACCGCCTTCCTCGTCGCATTTGGCAATGGGCGTCTTGATATGGGGAAGCCCGGCCCGTGAGGCCAGAAGCTTTTGGATGGTATCTGTCTGGTTTGTTTTCATAACCGTCTTTTCCTCATATTGAATATGCCTCCGGCGGCCCTCCGGGGGCCAGATTTTAAAAATCTGGACAAATGGGTTTTCAAGGTTCACGGTTGGGCCTGTCGAAGCGCCATAACCTGTTTGTCAAACTTTTCAAAAGTTTGGCCCCCGGCAGGGCCGCCGGAGGCAAAAAACCCTTATATAATGACCTTATACGAAGGCGCAGGCTGGTACTTTGCCCGTTCCTGTTCGTCCAGGTAATCCAGGTGAACGAGAAGGTCGGACCGTCCCACCAGTTCCCGGATGCTTGTCATGCCCAGGGACCTCAAGAGATCGCACCACTGTTTGCGCCAGGCCATGTACATGTTGACGATGCGCTGTTCGCAGTACTCTTCCGTGGTCATGAACCCCAGTTCGGGGTCGGTGGTGGCGATGCCCCTGGCGCATCCGCGCCCGCTTTCGCAGTTGCTGCAACGGACGCATTCCAATGCCACGATTTCCGCCGTGCCGATGACCACGCCGTCGGCACCCAGGGCGATGGCTTTGGCCACGTCCATGGCCGAACGGATGCCGCCGCTGGCGATCAGGGTGATCTTGTCCCGGGCCCCTTCGTTCTTAAGGAAGTTGTGAACTTTGGGAATGGCGTACTCGATGGGCATGGCGATGTTTTTCTTGGCGATGTCGGGAGCGGCCCCGGTCCCGCCGTAGCTGCCGTCGATGTGGACGATGTGGGCTCCGGCGTAATACGCGCCCACGGCCACCATGTCCACGTCAGTCGGAGTGGAAACCTTGACGGACACCAGAACCTGATTGTTGATCTCCTTCATCCAGTCCACGTGTTTCTTGTGGTCTTCCACGCTGTACACGCTGTGGAAGGGGAAGGGGGAGAACAGGGAGCTGCCCACCACGGTTTCACGCATGGCCGCCACGGCCTCGGTGACTTTTTCACCGAGAAGATGCCCGCCGAGTCCCGGTTTCGCCCCTTGGGCGTATTTGAACTCCACAACCGGGCAGTGTTTGATGGTTTCCTCGCGGACTCCGAAAAGACCGGTGGCCACCTGGGTGATCACGTGCTCTTTGTAAGGAAGAAAATCGGGAGGATAGCCGCCTTCACCGGTGCAGGTGAGGGTGTTGAGGCGCTTGGCCGCCCGGGCCCGTCCGATGATCACCGGCAAAGCCGTGGAACCGAAAGACATGCCGCCGCCGTAACAGGGAATGGAGATGGTCCGCCTGGGGCGGTCGTCACCGGTCTTGTTCAGCTCGATGCTGGTGTCCATCTCTTCGTCGGAAACGGTGATGGCCTTCTCAGGATCGGGGTGTTTGAAGCGGATCTTGTCGAAACCCCCGCCGGACGCGCCCAGGTTGTGTTCCAGGTCCACGTGGGGCACGTCGCCTGTTTCGGCCATGGCAAAATGGCCGAGGAGCATTTCCGCAGTCCAGCGGTAATCTCCCAGGGTTTCGAGCAGGGGGTTTTCCTTGACGGACAGGGCGCCCTGGGGGCAGTTCTTCACACAGAAGAACTCGTTGTCCCTGCATTTGAACCCGATGCACTTGTGACTGACCGGTCTCTGGGCTTTCGAATAGTTCTCGTAACGGAGATGGACGCCGTAGGGACAGAGCTGGGCGCAGAGTCCGCAGGCGATGCACTTGGAATTCCGTTTGACCACGTATTTCCCGATGGTGTTTCGAAACCGGGAAGGGGTTTCCACGGTTTCGGGGAGTTTCCATGCTGTTTTGTTGTCGCTCATATGTTTTCCCACATGTGTTAGGTGCTTGTCAGAATACTTTCCGTTCGCCGAACAAGGGCCCGAAGTTTTCCTTTTCCAGGTTTTCGAACCACATGCTGCGGCCCACTTCGCCCCGGAGTCGCCGGGCTTCCCGGATTCCCATGGCGCCCAGGATTTCCAGGATCTGGTTCCGCCAGGCGGCCATCAGGTTGGTGATCCGCCGTTGCCCGAAATCGGGGTCCGCTTCCTCCAGTTTCCCCGTGCAGGAAAGGCCGTCTTTGCAGCGCCCGCAGAGCCGGCATTCCAGGGCGAGAAGCAGGGTGGCGTCCAGGACCACGCCGTCGGCCCCGCAGATCACGCTTTTCACCACATGCTCGGCCATGGCGATACCGCCGGAAAAGAGGAGGTTCACCGTGAGCCGGGCGGCGTTTTCAACAAGAGCCACATGCACGTCACGGATGGCGTCCCGTAAGTACCTGGAATTGTTCACGTTCACTTCCATGCCGTGGTGGCTGGCGGTGAAGTGGATTGTGTCGATATCCGCGCCCAGGAGATCCACCGCTGTTTTGACCGCTCCTTCGTCAAGGGCGGCAGTGACGGCGATGCACAGGGCCGGGTTCATTGCCCTGATCTGTTTCACGGTGTCTTTGACATCCGGCCCGTAAGGGATCTGGACCATCTGGCAGGTTTTGACCAGGTCGGGATACTCTTTCCAGTTTTCCGCCGTGAACTCCGGGATCAGGTGGGCCGCGTGGTCTTTCAGTTCTCCCTGGATCTTGGCAGGGTCGATGAACAGGAAGGTTCCCAGGGCGCTGGCCGCCCGGGCCATGGAAAAGCGCACGTTGTCCGTGCCCACGCCGAACTCGGGATGCTCCCTGAACAGCATGGGAAACGGGGCCTCCAGGATCGGGGGCACCTCGGTGGCCAGGCTCATGTCCTTGTCAAAGGTGAGACCCATGGGGCGACGGGAAAGTTCGATCATGGTGTTGATGTACTCCCGGCCGTGGATGCCGTCCCGGGTGGGGCGGACGATTTCGCTCATGTCCGTCCACATGCTGTCGAACCCTTCGCCCACAAAAGGACCCCGGTAACCCGCCCCGGAAACTGGGATGCTGCCGGTGTGGGCCTGGTACCAGGTCCGGTGGATGACGGACGGGGTCCAGTACTCGTCCCCGAGGAAACGGTATTCGGGGTTCACGACCCGGGAGAAAATCCCCTTGGTGCATTCCTGGACGCAGCGGAAGCAGCTGTTGCAGGTGTAAAGGTATTCGGGATCTCCCATCTGGCTCATGTGGTAGTAATTGTCCGCGAAGATGTTGTACACGCACTTTTTCTTCACGCATTCCCGGCAGCTTCCCGCGCAGTCTTCACGGAATTCCACGGTGGCGTATTTCCCCACGGGGTGAAGCCTGGGCGGCGCGGGTTTGGTTGCGATATGGTATTTCTTAGGCATAGTTACCCCTTATGGTTAGTTTCTCAGGCCCGCGCCCTGGACGATGTCCTTCACCTTTTCTTCCCATTCGATGGCCATGATGTGAACGCCGCTGACACCCTTGATGGTTTTCAGCTCCTCGATGGTTTCAAGGCAGATCTTCATGCCCTCTTCGGCCTGCTTCTCCTTGGGAACCCCGGCCACGCGAGCGATGATGTCGTCGGGGACGTCCATGCCCGCCACCTTGTTTTTCATGTATTTCGCCATGCCCACGGTTTTGATGGGGGTGACGCCGCCCATGATGTAAACTTTTTCGGTGAGGCCCTCTTCTGTCGCAAGCCGCATCCATTCCTTGAAGCGGGGCATGTTGTAGATGCACTGGGTCTGGATGAAATCGACGCCCGCGTCGATTTTCTTGCCCAGGCGGAGCACCCGGTATTCAAAGGGATCGGCAAAGGGGTTGGCCGCCGCGCCGATGAACATCTTCGGAGCTTCCTTGAGGTCGAAGCCGCTCATGTCCTTGCCCGAATCCCTCATGTCGCGGACGGTGCGGATCAGGTTCATGCTGTCGATGTCGAACACGTTCATGGCGTCGGGCTGGCTGCCGAAACTCTGGTGGTCGCCGGACAGGCAGAGGATGTTCCGGATGCCCATGGAATAAGCGCCCAGGATGTCGCTCTGGATGGCGATGCGGTTTCTGTCACGGCAGACCATCTGCATCACCGGCTCCAGGCCCATGTCCAGGAGGTGTTTGGAGGCCGCGATGCTGGACATGCGCACGATGGCGGTCTGGTTGTCGGTGACGTTCACGGCGTCCACCCAGCCTCTGAGCATTTCGCCCTTGGTTTTCATGACACTGAGATCCGAGCCTCTGGGAGGGCCGCATTCTCCGGTGACGGCGAAGGCGCCTTTCAGGAATGTTTCGTGAAGCTTGCTGATGGGTTGTGTTGTCGTTGTCATATGATGTGATCCTCCCTGACCAGTTTACGGGGTCCGCCGGCATGACTGGTTTTCCAGTTTTTGGGGGGAATGTAGGTTCGAAGGTTGTCGAGCTGGCCCAGGGTTTTCAGACGGTCGATGATCAGCTGCCAGGCGCATTCGATGTCAGGTGACACTTCGCATTTGCCGTTCTGGGAACCGCCGCAGGGGCCGTTCAGGAGTTTTTTGGAGCAGCGGGTGACCGGGCAGATGGCCCCGAAAACACCGAGGCCGCAGTTGCCGCAGCCCAGGCACTCTTCGGTGAACACGCCGTGGCTTTCCTGGATGCCCATAAAGGTGGTGTTGAGCCCGGGGTAGATCGGCGCTTTGGGAAAACGTTTCGCCATGGCCTGGACGCCCGCCCCGCAGGCGAGGGACAGAACGGCGTCGTTTTCGCCGATTTTTTGGGCCGCTTCCTGGATGAACTCGTTCTCGCACTGGCGTTCCACGGTCTGCTCGCTGATCTCCATGGCGACGCCGTCCATTTTGAACGCCATCCTGAGGGCCGAGGCCAGGGCCGCCGTTTCGTCTTCGCCGCCGGCAAAACAGGTTTTCACGCATGTGCCGCAGCCCAGGATGAGAAGATTCCTGAACGGCTTGACCATTTTCTTGATTTCTTCAATCGGTTTCTGGTGACCTACGATCATAAGGGACTCCGTAAAAATTATGGGTGTTGTGGGTCATGTTTAATCCGGGCGGTCAGGCCGCCGGATTGGGCCCCAAGGTTTCCAGGTCCTCGAGAATTCCGTCGAGGATCGCCTCGATGCTGTCGTTGTCGGTGGCCCGGGTCTGGTGAAGGGTCAGACGATTTCCGCCCACGCCGATTTCATCGAGGACGGACCGGGTTTTTCCGATTCGTTTTTCCGCCCTCAGGCTGCCTTCGGTGTAACGGCAGGCCCCCTGGGGACAGACGAGAACAGCCACAGCGTCGGCCCCGGCCTCGAAGGCTTTGAGCAGGTAAACCTCGGTTGTCATGCCTGAGCAGGGCATCCTGATGGTTTTAACGTCCGCCTGTTCTCGGGACAGGCGCTGTTTTTCGGTGAACGCGTTGATGCAGTGGAACACGGTGATTCGCGGTTTGAAAGATAATGCCATGGTGTGTCAGCCATCCGGTGAATTGGGTTAAAACAAAAAAGGCGTCAGTCCCGTGAAACGGGGCTTGACGCCTTTGTCCTATCCTCAGGCCGCACGCCTTTGTGCGGGTCATGTTGGGTGATGAACAGTGTTTAACCTTGTGGCTGGTGGTCTGTCAACTCTTTTTTAAAAAAAATGACAAAAATGAAACGCCACACATTTAAACATACAATATAAGATGATTGATATGTGAATAAGAATAAAAATGAAGTATTTGTAATAATAAGTGTCAAAACCGTTTATTGTTTTACGTTTGTTGCTCTTTTTTGTGGGCTGAAAATCAGGAGTCGCCTGTTTACAAAATTGTCCCTGGCCAGGCCATGTAAATGACAATTCTGTCGCCGAAGAAGGGGTGCCTGTCATTTTGGGAAAATCGCCAGAACCGTCCTGGACCTGCAAGACAAGGACTGGTCAGGGGTTCGTGCCGATTAACATGGGATTTGAGTCTGTGGCACATCAATTGCAAATCAAAATCACAACAAAAAAAGAAGAAAATGTGGTAAACATATTTTTTATTAACATCCTTCGGGATAACCCATCAGGAGAAAAATCCATGAATGCGAGAGCAAAAGCCGTAGCGGCCATAAATCAGCGTAAACCCGTGGAGACGACCATCAATTACAAAGATATCTATTCCATCGACCGGTTCGGGGCCAACGTGTTCAGCATGTCCATCATGAAGAAAAGACTGCCCAAGGACATCTACAAATCCCTCAAGAACACCGTGGAGAATTACTCGAAACTCGATCCGGCCATCGCCAACGTGGTGGCCAACGCCATGAAAGACTGGGCCATCGAAAAAGGCGCCACCCACTACGCCCATGTTTTCTTTCCCCTGACCGGCGCCACGGCCGAAAAACACGACAGCTTCCTCGTTCCCGATCTTTCAGGCAACGCCATCGCCGAATTTTCCGGAAAGACCCTGATCCAGGGCGAACCCGACGCCTCCAGTTTTCCCAGCGGCGGTCTCCGGGCCACGTTCGAAGCCCGGGGTTACACAGCCTGGGACGTGACAAGTCCGGCCTATATCATGGAAAACCCCAACGGCGCGACCCTTTGCATTCCCACGGCATTCCTGTCCTGGACCGGTGAGGCTCTGGACAAGAAAACCCCGATTCTCCGCTCCATGCAGGCCCTGAACACCCAGGCCCAGCGTATCCTGAAACTGTTCGGCGACAATTCCAACAGCATGGTCTCCTCCACTTGCGGTGCGGAGCAGGAATACTTCCTGGTGGACAAGCTTCTCTACGGCCTGCGCCCCGACCTGATGATCACCGGAAGAACCCTTTTCGGAGCCCCCTCTCCCAAGGGCCAGGAGTTCGAAGACCATTATTTCGGTGCGATTCCAGACCGGGTCATCGCCTACATGTTCGAGGTGGAACGGGCCCTCTACGAGCTGGGGATTCCCGTGAAGACCCGTCACAACGAAGTGGCCCCCGGACAGTTCGAAATCGCCCCGGTGTTCGAAACATCGAACCTGGCCACGGACCACCAGCAGCTGATGATGGTGACCCTGAAAAAGATCGCCAAAAAATACGGCATGGAGTGCCTGCTTCATGAAAAACCCTTTGCCGGGGTCAACGGTTCCGGCAAGCACGTGAACTACTCCTTCGGCAACGCCAGCCAGGGCAACCTCTTGGATCCGGGTGAAACACCCCATGAAAACGCCCAGTTCCTGGTGTTCTGCGCCGCCGTGATCCGGGGTGTCCACAAATACTCCAGGCTGCTTCGGGCCGTGGTGGCCACAGCGGGCAACGACCACCGTCTCGGTGCCAACGAAGCGCCTCCGGCCATCATCTCGATCTTCCTGGGCGACCAGCTCACCGACGTGTTCGAACAGATCAAGAAAGGCGGCGCCAAATCGTCGAAACAGGCCGGAGTTCTCCACGTGGGCGTGGACTCCCTGCCCCCCCTTCCCAAGGACGCCGGGGACCGGAACAGGACCAGCCCCTTCGCCTTCACCGGCAACCGTTTCGAATTCAGGGCCGTGGGTGCGGACATGTCCGTTTCAGGACCCTTGGTGGCCATGAACACGATTTTTGCCGAGAGCATGGATTACATCGCCACTGAGCTTGAAAAAGCCACCAAAGGCGACAGCGCTAAACTCAACGAGGCGGTTCAGAAGCTCCTGAAGAAAATCATCGAAGAACACGGAGCCGTGATTTTCAATGGCGACGGGTACAGTGACGAATGGCACAAGGAAGCGGAAAAACGTGGACTGCCCAATCTGAAAACGACCCCCGAGGCTCTTCCGGCCCTGGTCGACCAGGATGTCCTCGACCTGTTCGCCAGGTACAATGTCCTTTCCAACGCCGAGCTTCACAGCCGTTACGAGATTTATGTCGACCAGTACATCCTGAAGATGACCCTGGAAGCCAAGACTGTGATCGAAATGGCCGAAACCATGGTCTATCCGGCAGCCGTCCGTTTCCAGAACGAGCTGGCCACCACCTTCCTCAAACTGAAGGAGCTTGGGTTGGATTACGATGACACGATCCTCAAAGAGGTGTCGGCTCTGGTGAAGACTCTGAAGGACGGTGCGGCCCAGTTGTCCAAGCTGATGAACGGCAAGGAAACGGACCACCTGAAAAAGGCGAAACACTGCGCCACCAAGGTGGCCGCCGCCATGAAGGCGGTACGCGACGCTTCGGACAGGCTGGAAGCCATCATCGCCGATGATATCTGGCCCCTGCCCACGTATCATGAGATGCTTTTCATGAAATAGTCTGGCTCCTCCTCCTGTGGTTCCAAAGCCCGGATTCTGATACAGAATCCGGGCTTTATCGTTATGGGAAAAGGAAAAGCAACACCGGTTGTTTTTGAATAGCGTGGCTTTGCAGGGCGATCGCATGTAAGATTTACCGACATGTCATGTTGAGCCACATCTCCCAACCTTGTCATTCCGGGCGGCCTCCGATATCACGGAGTGATTGAAACATCTTCAGAATTTGGCAAAACGAAACCATTCGAGATCCGAAGCCGACCCGGAATCCACGCCGGCAGGGGCTAAGTCCCCAGGGTTACCTCTTTCGCGGGCATGGTTTCCGGTTAATCGGCATCGCTATCGGTATCGGGTTCGATAGTCAGAACATTTCGATAGCGATACCGATGCTGATAGCGATAGCGAAGGTTAAGATCCATGCCGATGATACATGCGATTGCACTGCGTGGCTTTGTCCTGTGTTTACAAATGAGACGGGATCATATAAAAATGATGAGCGGTTTCACTGGAGACGGATATCTGGCAGAGCTTTTGGGATTCTTTAACAAACGAACGGTATAGGGGTGTATGAAGAACAGAAACGTGGCGACTCAAGCTCCCTGGGACAAAATTTTCCAGATTTCCAACCGGATTCTGGTCTGGGGCATTCTCATCGGGATCGTCTTTTTCCTCAAATCTTTTTTCCTTCTGATGTTTCTGACCTTTGTCTTCGCCTACATTCAGGCACGAAGCGTCCGGAGGCTCAAGCCTTTGATCGGTAACAGGCCGGCGAGGGTTCTGCTGGTGGCTTTCTTCTTTCTGGGCATCATGACGGCCATCGGGCTTTTCATCGTGCCTGAAGTGAAAAACCAGGCGGAAATGTTCATGAAACAGTTTGGAACTTACGTGGCCAGGCTTGATCAGGAAATCGTCGCCCTGGGAGACCGTTATCCGGTTCTCAAAGAGGCGATCCCCCAGCTGAAGGAACCGCCTCAAGAAGATTTTCTCATTCTCGACCAGCCCCCGCCCCATTTTTCACCGGTCACGTCCATTGTCCAAGAGATCATCGGATTCGGGACCGACAGCAGCGGCACGAACCTCACCCAGCTTTTCGACCGTGCCCAGAACATCGGAAAAGGACTGGTGGCCGTGGCCTCGGCCTTTCTTCTGGCCCTTTTGTTTTCCTTTCTCATTGTGTTCGACCTGCCCAGCCTGACCGAACACGTCCGGTCGCTGGAACGGACCCGGCTCCGGTTTATCTATGTGGAAGTGGCGGACGGGATCTACAATTTCTCCCGGGTTCTCGGTCAGGCCCTGGAGGCCCAGTTCTTCATTGCCCTTGTGAACAGCATGCTCACCGCCATCGGGATCGTCATCATCGGCCTGGGCAGCCATGTGGCTTTCCTCAGCATGATCGTTTTTCTGTGCAGCTTCATCCCGGTGGTGGGGGTTTTCATCAGTTCCGTGCCCATATGCCTGATCGCGCTCCAGCTTATGGGGCTGAAAACCATGGTCCTGGCCATCATCATGATCACCGTGATTCACCTGGTCGAGGGTTACATCCTGAATCCGAGGATTTACGGGTCACGGATGCGGATAAACCCGGTGATCGTGCTTTTCATCCTGACCATCGCGGGCAAGCTGTTTCACATCTGGGGGCTGGTTCTCGGTGTTCCGGTTTTTTCGTACATCTCGGGCCATGCCATTCAATACTCAAAAAACAAAAAACAGGAATAGAACGCCATGGAAGAACACAATCCTGAAATTTTTGAAAAGTACTTCAACGCCCTCATGGAAATCAGTCAGGCCATCACCTCGGACCGGTATCTGGAGGACATCCTGAAACTCATCGTCATGGTGACGGCCAAGGTCATGGGAGTGGAAGTCTGTTCGCTCTGGCTCATCGAAGAGGGCAAGGGCGGGAAAACGGTACGGCTGAAGACCACCCAGGCCATCGAGCACGAATACGTGAAGGACAGGACCCTCCAGATGGATGAGGGTGTGGTCGGCTACGTGGCTTACCGGAACAAGCCGATCATCGTGAAACATGTCCTCGAGGAACCCCGCTTCAAGGAAAAGGACATGGCCAGAAAGCTGAACCTGGTGTCCATGGTCGGTGTGCCCATGTGCATCAAGGACGGCAATGTCATCGGGGTCCTCAACTGCTTCACCACCGAACCCCACGATTTTTCCGAGGCGGAAGTCAACCTGATTACCACGGTGGCCAACCAGGCCGCGGTTGCGATTTTCAATACCAAGCTGATGTTCGACGCCCAGGTGATCCGCGAGGAACTGGAAACACGGAAACTGGTGGAAAGGGCCAAGGAAATCCTGATGAACCGCAAAGGCATGACCGGTGAAGACGCCTTCAAATGGTTGAGACGAAGGAGCATGGACTCTCGTAAATCCATGCGAAACATTGCCGAAGCCCTGATTTTATCGGAAGAGCTTTACGAATGACCGGCACCGGATTGATATGATTTTGTAAGAAAAAGCGGCGGGGAAACCCAGGCCGCTTTTTTTTCGAAACTTTTTCCAGTTCGAAGGGTTTAAATACAATAATGGGGACGGATTCGGAAACAGATCTGATGGTTCGATTCGCAAAAGGTGATGAACAGGCCTTTCGCGATCTGTTTCTGTTGTACAGGAACAGAATCAACGCGTACTGTTACCGGTTTTTTTTCGACCGTGAGCTGGCCGAGGAGCTCAGTCAGGAAATTTTTCTCAAGGTGTACAAAGCCGGGCCGGGTTATGTTCCCACAGCCAGGTTTTCCACCTGGATTTTCAAAATAGCCGCCCACACCTGCCTGAATGAAAGACGGCGCGGGCTTTACAGAAACCGGATCGAATCCATCGATTCGGATGAAGGTTCGGCTGCAAAGGATATCGCAGATCCTGGGGCGACAGCCCACGACCGGATCGAGGCCATGGAGAGAACAAAAAGAATCGGGCTCGCCCTTCGGGATCTCCCGAAAAAACAACGGGCCGCCCTTCTGTTGAGAGAGTACCACGGATTTTCCTACAGGGAGATCGGAGGCCAGCTGAACATGACCGAAGCTGGCGTCAAATCCCTGATCCACCGGGGGAGGGAGAATCTTCGACACGCACTTTGGGATGTATTGGGGGAGGAATCATGAAACACTCATGCCGGCATAACGCCATGCTTCATGCTTACCTGGACGGGGAGCTTCCAGAAGATAAGAGCCGGTTCGTCGAAGCCCATGTGGAAAGCTGCGGGGCCTGTGCTGACGAGTTGCGTTACCTCCAAAAACTCAAGACCCTGCTCCAGGCTGACGGAGAGGTCCGGGTGAGCCCGGATTACGACGCTGTTTTCTGGAAAAAGGTCCGGGCTGTGGAGGAAAAACGCCTCGGGAACCGTTTTTGGCGTTGGATTGGGAACTGGAACTGGCGTTACGCCCTGGCTCCTGCCTGCGCCCTGGTCGTCCTTTTTGCGGGGCTCTCCCTGATGCGGGAGAACAAAACCGCATCCTTTGCCGAGATGGGCATGGTGGACCAGATGGACTTGCTTTCAGACTACGACATCGTGAACAACCTGGATCTTCTGGAACAGGTGGCCGCAGAACTCGGGCAGGGTGGTTTATGATGATTCTTCGTCGAATGTTTCTTTCTTCTGTCATGGTTTTCCTGCTTGCGGCAGGTGCCGAGGCGGATGACCGCTCCGGTGACAAGGGGAAGGTCAACAAGGAAAAGCAGACGAAGCAGGAGACGGTGGAAAAAGGCAGGAAGGCCGGGGACAAGGTCCGGGACAAGGATGTGGCGGCGGAGCTGGAAATGCTGAAAATGATGGAAATGCTCGAGCATATCGATCTTCTCGAGGATATGGATGTACTGGGAAAGGGGGATTCCCGATGATCAGGAAATGTTTGACAGCTATTGTTTTATGCCTTTTGCTCGTCGCCGTGGACCGGAGCTGGGTCAGGGCCGAGGAACGTGGTTTTGAAGAAAAGAACAACTGGGAAACCCTCAGTGAAACGGAAAGAGCCTCTTACCGGGATCTTTACAAAAAATGGCGGGACCTGCCCGAAAGCCGTAAGGCCGAACTGAGGGAAAAACTCACCCGGTTCAAACGGCTTCCTCCTGAAGAAAGAATGCGGATTCGTAATAATTACAAAAGATTTCAAAGTCTTTCCCAGGATGAGAAACGCGTGTTGATGGACCGGTACAGACGCTGGAAGAACCTTCCTCCTGAAGAAAAGCGCCGGTTGAGGGAAACATTCAGGAAGCTGGAAAGTCTGCCCGAGGAAAAACGCCTTCAGATCATGGAACGTCACAGGGAATGGATACGGATGAACCGTGAGGAAAGAAAAATCCTGCGTGGAAAACTGAGAAACAGGATCTGGCAGGGCAACGACGAGTGAGGCAGGGAAGACTCTAATCAGGGAAAGCCAGGGGGAACTCAGCCCGGATCGCCTGGTAAAGCTTTGTCCCGATGGCCATGCCGATGTCGATGAACTGGGGGCCGTACATTTTACCCGGTTCGGAACGGAAGGTGTCCCGGACCCGGCCCACGGTTTCGAGACCCCGGGGGAAATGGCTCATGAACACCTTGAGGGGGATACGGGCGTTGGATACCATGTCCCAGACCGTGTGACTGAAGTTGTCCGGTCCCCATCTGAATTTATCCGCATCGTAGAGACAGTTCGAAATGATCATTCCGTCGGTCGTGAGCTCTCCTCCCACGGTTTTGAAAGCCTCATGGTTTCTTATAGCCTCAGAGATGTCGATGATTTCAGGACCGGTGAAAGGGTAGGCCGTCAGAAGGGTTGAGGCGTAATCGGCGCCTTCCACCGCGTGGTTCTGTTTTTTTCGCATCACGTCATGCAGGAGGCCTGCGGAATGGACCAGAAGCAGCAGGCGTTCGGTGTCTTTTTCAGAACGCTCGAGCATCCGGCAGACGATGAGGACCAGGGCTCCTGCGTCAAGTGAGACTTTTTCCGCATGGTGAAGGCCGTGGCCCAGGTTGCCGTCCATCATGCCCGTGATATGGGTTTTGATGGCCTGGACGACGGGGTGGTGTGAGTAGACCTCCAGGGAGTGACGGTTGGCCTCGGCCTGATCCCGGTAGAAATCGGGCTGGGGTGATTCGTCGACAATCTGTCGGGCTCTTTTTCTGATAAGAATGTATTCAGCGTCCATGGAAATCAGGTTAGCACGGCCACAGGCGTTATTCAAGAATTACGTTGCCATGTGCGAGCCACTGTGGGCTCAGGAGGGCCGGGGCAGGGTGACCGAGACGGTGGTCCCCATGTCCGGCCGGCTGCTGATGCCGATGGTTCCCTGGTAAAGTTCGATGATCTTCTTGGCGATGGTCAGGCCCAGGCCCAGGCCGTCCTGGGTCCGAGTGCTGTAATCCTCCACTTGATAGAACGATTCGAACACCTGCTCCAGGTCTTTTTCCGGGATTCCCTTGCCCTGGTCCCGGCAGATGAAACGAAACGCTTCAGGCGTGGTTTCGAGGAGAACTTCTACCTTTCCGTGATGGGGGCTGAACTTGACCGCATTGTCCAGGATCTGCTTGAAAATCTCGAAAAAATGTTCGTTTTTTCCGTGGACCACGGGCATGTGGGCTTGGGCGGTCACGGAAACGCGGATATCTTTCGTGGATATCTTTTCGGACAGGGTGTCGAGGACCTGTTCCACCAGATGGTCGAGACGGATGTCCAGCTCCTCGGGTTCGTCCATGTCGCTGTAAAACTCCACGAACCGCAGCAGTTCGTCCACGATGGCTTCCAGTTTGCAGCCGCATTCGTTGATCAGGCCCAGGAATTCCCTGTAATTTTCAGACAGGGACGAGGGGTCGAGGAGCATGATTTCAGAAAACCCTTTGATTCCGTTCAGCGGAGTCCGCAATTCGTGGGACAGGATGGAAAGGAACCGGGCCCGCTGTTCATCGGCCTGTTTTTTCTCGGTGATGTCGCGCATCATGAGGAGAATGCCCCGGTCTTCCATGGGGGTGGCGAGGACGGAAAAAATCTTTCTTCCCCACTGGGAAAATTCCATGTCCATTTCCGCCGTGACGTCCGGACGTGAGAAAAGATTGGCGAATCCCTCGGCCTGGGCCTGGCCCACGAGAAGGTCTCTGAACGGAAGGCCTTTGAGCGCACTCTGGCTTTTTCCGCTGATCCGTGCGAAAGCGTGGTTCGTTTCCGTGATGGTGAAATACCTGTCAAGGGTCACCATGCAGTCGTTCATGCCGTTCAACACGGCCTGGAGCTTCCGGAGCGTGGCGTTCAGGTCCGCTGTCTTTTTTTCCACGAGATGCTCGAGTTCCCTCTGGTACTCCCGGACCCTGTCCTGGGCCTCTTTCATCTTAAGCATGGAGTCCATCCGGACTTTGAGCTCCACCTTGTCCACCGGCTTGTTGATGAAATCGTTGATGCCCACTTCCACAGCCTTGAGCCGGTCTTTCCTTCCGGACAGGGAGGTGACCATGATCACGGGGATGTGGGAAATCCCGGCTGTTTCACGCACCGAACGGACAAAGTCGAACCCATCCATCCCGGGCATCAGTCCGTCCGCGATAATCAGGTCGACGCTGCTGTCCACAAGTTCCAGGGCCGAGGCCGCCGATTCGGCCAGGATCACTTCATGGTCGAAACCGGCCACCAGCTTGCCCACGAAATGGAGATCCGTCCGGATATCGTCAACGACAAGAACCCGTTTTTTCTTCAGGTTTACGGTCTGGGTGTCAAACGGGGGCTGGATCATGTGTTACTCCTTTTCGATGAATTCCACGTCGACGGTTTCAAGGTAATTCCGGGCCAGCTTCATGAAATGGAGGGCGTCGTCGAGGTTTTTGTCGGCCGCGGCTTTTTCGATCTGGAAAAAGAGGTCGCCCAGATGGAAAAACTCGTAGTTTCTCGCGGAACCCTTGAGGCCGTGTCCCAGCCGGTAAAGGCTGTCAAAATCGTTTTCCCTGGCGGCCGTGTTCATGGCGGCAAGGGATTCTTCAAAGTAATCGAAAAACCCTTTCATCAGGTCTTCGAACATCACGTCCACATAGACTTTTTCGGGAAGCTTGTCGATAAACCCGTCCGGGGCCGTCTCCGGCAGGGCCGGCCGGTCAGGGTCCGGAGCCAGGTCCGGGTCAGGGGCTTGCGCCACGGCCAGAGTGATGGCCCGGATCAGGTCGTTTTTCCGGATGGGTTTGACAAGCAGGTCGTTGCAGCCCGCTTCGTAACACTGGCGTTTCTGTTCGCCGAATGCGTGGGCTGAAAGGATGATGAGGGGCGTTGGGCTGAGACCCCGTTCTTTTTCCCAGAGCCTTATTTTCCGGGTGGCCTCGAGCCCGTTCATCACCGGCATCTCCACATCCATCAGGACGAGATCAATTTTTTGCCGGACAAAGGTTTCATAGGCCTCGAGTCCGTTCGCGGCGTCGATCAAGGTGACCGGGGCTCTTTTCAGGTACTTGTGAACCACGGTCCGGTTGGGTTCGATGTCGTCGGCCAGGAGAATGGTCAGCCGGGGCAGGCTTTTTTCGCTGTCCACCGGGACCTTGTCCTGAACATCCGTCCGTTCTTTCGCTTTTTTAAGGGACAGGGTGAAAAAGAAGGTGGAGCCTTCGCCTTCAACACTTTCCACGCCGATGGAGCCTCCCATGAGTTCCACCAGCCGTTTGCAGATCGACAGCCCGAGACCGGTCCCCCCGTACTGGCGTTTGATGAAGCTGTCCGCTTGGGTGAAGCTGTCGAAAATGATCTCCCGCATGTCGCCGGGGATCCCGATGCCCGTGTCCGTCACCCGGAACAGGATGTGCTCGTGGGTCTCCGGGGGGCCAAGGTTCTGGGCCCGGGTCAACTCGATTTTCACCATGCCTTCTTTGGTGAATTTCACGGCGTTTCCTCCCAGGTTGATCAGGATCTGTTTCAGCCGAACCGGGTCGCCTGAAAGGGTTCTGTGGATGTCCGGGTCGATGGAAAAGGTCACCGGAAGATTCTTTTCCCTGGCCCTGACGTTCACGATGGCCGCCGCTTCTTCCACCGTTTTCGCCAGATCAAAGGGAATGTCGTCCAGGACGAGCTGCTGGGCCTCGATTTTCGAAAAATCGAGAATATCGTTGATGATGGACTCGAGAAATTCCCCCGAGGACTGGAGCAGGCGGATGTACTCCATCTGGTCCGGGGAAGGGCTCGTTTCAGCGAGCAGTTCCGTCATGCCGAGGACTGAGTTCAGCGGAGTCCTGAGTTCGTGGCTCATCCGTGCGATGAACAGAGTCTTGGCCTGGCTGGCCGCGTCCGCCTCTTTCTGCCGCTTTTCAGCTTCCTCTTTTTCTTTGCGGTCCGAGATGTCGAAGATCGATCCTTCGAAGTAAAGGACCCCGCCGTCAGGGTCCCGTTCTATCCGGGCGCTGACCGAAAGCCACAGCATGTCTCCGTTTTTTTTGAGGCCCCTGACCACGAAATCCCTGATCACACCGAAATTTTCCAGGGCTTCGGAGATTCTTTGAAAATCTTCCGGAACGACGAAACACTGAGACTCCACATGGGTGACAAGGGCCATCATCTCTTCGGGTGAGTCGTAGCCCATGAGCCGGGCCATGGCGGGGTTGGCGCTGAGAATCTGTCCCTCGGTGGAAATCTGGAAAATGCCTTCCATGGCGTTTTCGAAGATACTCCGGAATTTCTGTTCCGCCTGTTTGAGTTCTCCGATCTGGAGGAGAATCTTGCTGCCCATGGACCGGATCACGTCCACCACGGGCTGGAACTCGGTGTAGGGAAGACGGATTCCGGGGTTGGCGTAGTTCCCGGACGCGTATGAATTGACGATACTGCTCAGAATGGTCAGGGGGTTTTTCAGGAAAAGCCGGAGGAGAAATCCGGTGATCAGGATCAACACGGACAGGTTGATCACCATGGTCATGATTCCCGACCACAGGAGCTGGCGGATGGCTTCCTTGTATTTCCGGGGGGACAAACCCATTTCCACGGTTCCCGCGACCCTGCCCTCGAACCGGACCTCCCGGGTTTTCACCACGGGTCTGTCTTCCTCTTCCTTCCGGGTTTTGAACAAGGGCTGGCCCAAGGAATCGATGATGGTGAGAAAGACGATGTCCTCGTTGCCTGCGTAAAGGTTTCCGATATCTTCGATGGTCTCCTGGTCGTAGGTCCACAGGGGGACCTGGAGGATATCCACCATGGCCCGGATGTTTCGTTCCACGGTGCGCTCGAGTTCATATCCCGCTTTTTTTTTCGCGTCGAGGTAGCCGATGAAGATGGATATGGCGGATACACAGGCCACCGTGAGGATGATGGAGGTGGTGAGGAGAAAGGCGATGGACCGACTTTTTTCCACAGGGGGTGGCGATAGGGAAGTTTCCGGCTTTTCAGCGGTCAGCATGCAGTCATTGTCCGTTGCGGTGTTGTAGATGTCGGAGGCCCGATGAACATGGACGGCCCCACGGACGAGGTTCCGGCAGGATCATCGGAACGCCGTGTGTCGTATCAGGGCAGAACCCCTTTTTTCTTCAATTTCTCAAAAGCCCTGTCCAGCCTTTCTACGATCTCCCTGCCTTCAGGGTGTTTTTTTGAAACCACGAAATAGCATGGGAACGCCGAGATCTGGTTATAGGTGAGATCGGGGATTCTGATTTTCTGGAGGGCTTTTTCCGACGGGTCCTTGTAATCCAGGACATAGTCGGCTCTTCCGGCGAGAAGCATGTTGAAAGCCGCCTCGTGTTTGTTGGCCTTGATGTGGTCCACCCGGTTCTTTGGATCGTCGATGTAGTTTATCCAGCCCCCGTAGCTGTATCCTCTCATAATGATGATGGATTTCCCCGAAAGATCCTCTTTTTTGGAAATGGCCGGTTTTTTTCCCCGGGCGTAGGCCCTCAGAACGAGTTCCGCAATGACGGACCGGCCCACATAGGATTTTCCTTCGAACTCGGGAAGGGTCTTGAGGCCCATCCAGATATCCAGGTCCCCCGATCCGATGTAACTGGCAAGGCGCCTGACCGGATAGGACGTGGCGACAAAACTCAAACCGGCCTCGGGGTACACCTGTTTCGCAAGATCGATCAGAATTCCCGAGGGGACGCCTTTATCGTTGGTGTACGTGTAGGGGGGGAACTCGATGTAGCCCAGCCTCAGGGTTGTTGCGCCAGCGCTTCCACACTGCAGCAGAACAACGAAAAAAAGAATCAGGATGGATTTACTCCATTCCATGGCGTCTCCTTGGTTATATGAGCAAGGCTTTGTTTTCTTTATAGAATTTCATTCCGGCTTCGTATCCGATATCGCGAAGTCGTTTGAAGTTCGACGCGCTCCAGTCCATGACGAAGGGGGCGTGGTCTTCGGGAATTGCGAAGCCCACTTTCAGGAGGTTTTTCTCTCCTTTGTGTTTGGCTTCGAAAAGTTTTGTGTCATCTTCCGCGATGGTGATGAAGGGCAGCATGATGGAAAGGTTGTAGGCGTCATACAGGCTGGTCGGGTTCCTTATGAGGGCCTTCTTGTTGAGGATGTTCATCACCACCAGGGTCTCGATGTCGTCTTCGCCCGTTCCGGTGAGGCGTCGCCGTGATTCCATGAGGCCCTTGTAGTTCAGGCTGTCGATGTAGGAGCCTTCCCCGTACCATTTTCCTCCGATCTCCTGCTGGGGACAGATGAAAAACAGGGAGGAACCTGCGATGAGGTGCTGCATGGTGATTTCGTGTTTGTCGAAAATCTCGATGTTCTGGTCCGTGACGTTCAGGGCGTTGATGTAGACATCTTTGTCCACGCTGGCGATGTTGTCGAAATCGATAAAGCCTTCGAGGAAAGGGGCGATCCGGCTGATGGAGGTCTGGTCTGGGAAAAGAAATCCCGGGGTCATGGAGGTCAGGAAGAAGAGATACATGTCGTTGAAAAACCGGACGATCTCGTTTTCAGGGTTCAGGCTGAAAAAAGGGTTCGCCGCAGTCATCGCCTTGATCCATGTGTCGGAAAACGGATTCATGAAACGGCCGTTTTTCTGGAACACCTTGTAGTTGGACGGGCAGACCGAATGGTAGATCAGGTCGGAAAGACCCGAGGCGTTACACCACATTTCGAGGGCCTCCCGGCCGGTCATGCCACGGGCCGGGCTGGTGTAGGTGAGGGTCAGGACCGAGCCGATGCATGCGCCGGAGATGATGTCAAATTCCACGCCCATCTCGTCCAGGGCGATGAGCGCGCCGGCCTCGAGGCCTCCCAAAGGACCGCCAGCTCCCAGAAGAAGTGCTTTTTTTCCCAAAACAACCTCGTTTTTGCTGTTTGTAGTCAACGGACAGTGATTTGAATTTCAAGATAACGAGAACAAGTCAGGTTATTATAACAGAGGTCTGTCAAAAATCAACGTTGATGCTTTGCATTTTTTCCCAGACCCGTGGTATGATATACCAAAAATTCACATGACAGAACCCGACCGTTTCATGACCATTATTTCTTCAGCCTCCTTTTCTGACATGACATCGCACATTGTTTTTCACGCCCTTTGAGTCGGGAGCGTCCGGAGCCCATTGCCTGAGTTCCGGGCAACACGATAAACACGATGAAAGGAGGATGCCATGGAAGAAGATTGCACGGGTCTGCGCAGTGGCTTCGACCGGCGCTTTGAAGATGACAGACGCGCTTTGTACAACGTCATGCCGATGGGCTACGACAAACGGAAAAAAAAAGTGGAAAGGCGGTCTCCCCTGGAACGACGGAAAGACTGGACACGGCACACCCGATGGGGAAGTGTGGGGCCCTACAGGTATTCGGGCTGGTCGAACGGGACGGAGAGCAGGGAAGAGGGCGGGGTCTGGAACAGCCGGCCCTGAAACGAGTTTCGCGCTTCAAGGATACGATGGATCAGATTGGTGGTGTCTGTTTTTTTCAAAGGCCAAAAGGGGGCGACCAGTTCGTCGGGGTGGGGATCTCCCGTGATGCGGTGGATCACCATGGACGGGTCGAGGCGTTCCAGATAGTCACAGACCAGTTCCGCGTATTCCTCCCGTTCGAGGCAGCGGAACTCCCTGTTTTCGTACATGGTCGCAAGAACCGTTCCTTTCACCACGTAGAGGAGGTGGATCTTGACGCCGTCTACGCCGAGGTCCGAGAGAACGCCGGCGCTTTCCAGCATCATGTCCCGGGTTTCTCCGGGCAGCCCCAGGATGATGTGGGCACAGACTCTGATGCCCCGGGCTCTGGTCTGTCTGACGGCTTCCTTGAAACAGGCGAAGTCGTGGCCCCGGTTGATGGTGGTGAGGGTGGTGTCGTGAACGCTCTGGAGTCCGTACTCCACCCAGATCAGCCGTTTTTTCGCGTATTCTCCAAGAATGTCCAGCACAGGTGCATCCACGCAGTCCGGCCGGGTTCCGATGGACAGGGCCACCACGTCGTCAAAGGACAGGGCTTCGTCGTACACGGATTTCAGGGTGGCGAGAGGGGCATAGGTGTTGGAAAACGACTGGAAGTAAACCATGAATTTCGTGGATTTGTACCGGCGGATCAGGCCGGGTTTGCTACGTTCGATCTGTTCTCTGATGGACAGACCCAGGGCGTGGGCCCCGGTGCCCGAGCCCTTTTCACTGCAATAGATGCAGCCCCCGTAGGAAAGGGAGCCGTCACGATTCGGACATGAAAACCCGGCGTCCACGGTGAGCTTCTGTACCCTTTCTCCGAAAATGCTTCGGAGATGGCTGTTCAAATCATTGTATCTTTTACGTTTCATGCTTATCCAGATGTTGACCAACGTTTCACCCTCGCTTATACTGGGCGACTTTGGAATGTATCATTCATCCGGGACGAATTCAAGCCGGGGAAATTGGATGATTGGGCTGACGAAAACACGGTAAAAGGCGCGATGTTCTATTACGGAAAAAAATACGAGGTGATTGTGGTGGGCGCAGGGCACGCGGGATGCGAAGCGGCCCTCGCCGCGGCCCGCATGGGGTGTTCGGTGCTTCTGATGGCCATCGATCTGGACAAGACCGCTGCCATGCCTTGCAGTCCGTCCATCGGGGGCACGGCCAAGGGCCAGCTTGTCAGGGAAATCGACGCCCTGGGCGGGGAAATGGCCAGGATTTCAGACAGGTCGGCCATCCAGTACAAGACCCTGAACACCCGGAAAGGGCCGGCCGTCCATTCCACACGGACCCAGAATGACAAGAACCTGTACCACAAGGCCATGAAATCCGTTCTGGAAAACCAGCCGAACCTGGACGTCAAACAGACCCTGGTGGAGTCTCTCGTGGTCGAAGACGGCGAAGTGAAGGGCATTGTGGATTTCACGGGTTACGGCTATCAGGCGGACAAGGTGATCCTCACCACCGGCACTTTTTTGAGCGGTCTGGTCCATATCGGCCCCCGGAGTATCAAGGCGGGCAGGGCCGGCGAATTCGCCGCCTACGCCCTGGCGGACTGCCTCAGGGACCTGGGGTTCGAACTGGGGCGCATGAAGACGGGAACACCGCCCCGTCTGCATCGCCACACCATCGATTTTTCAAAGTTTATCAAACACGGCTCCGACGAAGATCCCCGGCCTTTTTCCTTTACCACCACCGAGGTCAGAAACCTTCAGCTTCCCAGCTACATCGGCCATACCAACAGCCGGAGCCGGAAGATCGTGATGGACAACCTCCACCGGTCTCCCCTCTACTGCGGAACGATCAAGGGGATTTCGGCCCGCTACTGCCCGTCTTTCGAAGACAAGGCGGTGAAATTCCCCCAACGGGAATCCCATCATGTGATCCTTGAGCCCGAAGGTGTGGAAAGCGACGAGATTTACGCCAGCGGGCTGGGAAACAGCCTGCCTCTGGATGTGCAGATCGAGTTCGTCCGGTCCGTGGAAGGCCTGGAACAAGCTGAAATCATGCGTCCGGCCTACGCCATCGAATACGATTACGTCAATCCCCTTCAACTGAAACCCACCCTGGAAACCAAAAGGGTCCGGGGCCTTTACATGGCCGGCCAGATCAACGGGACATCGGGTTACGAGGAGGCCGCGGCCCAGGGTATCTGGACCGGCATCAATGCGGCCTCGGCGGTCCAGGGGCGCCCCCCCTTCGTCCTTGACCGTTCCCAGGCCTACATCGCCGTGCTCGTGGACGACCTGGTGACCCGCGGAACGAACGAACCCTACCGGATGTTCACCTCAAGGGCCGAGTACCGCCTGGTGATGAGGGAAGACAACGCCGATCTCAGGTTGAGCGAGATCGCCCATGAACTGGGGCTGGTGGATGCTGACAGGGTCCGGGAGGTCAGGGACAGAAAACAAAGCATCGCAAGGGAGATCGAACGGGTCCGGCGCACGGTGATCCGGCCCCTCGACGCGGTGAATGCGTATCTGAAGGAAAAAGGGTCTGCGGCCCTGTCCCAGGGCGTTCACCTGGACCAGCTTCTCAAACGGGCCGAACTGGACTACAACGCGGTCAAGGTTTTCGCCCCGTCTCCCGAACCTGTTGACGACCGGACGGCGGAACAGGTGGAAATCGAGGTGAAGTACGAGGGCTACATTGAAAGGCAGCATTCGGAAATCGCCAAATTCAGAAGCCTGGAAAAGATCAAAATCCCAGGGGATTTCGATTACGGTTCGGCCCATGGCCTTTCCAATGAAATGAAGGAGAAGCTCGTGAAGGTGAGGCCCGAGTCCCTGGGCCAGGCGTCACGGATGGACGGCATGACACCTTCGGCGATTTCCGTGTTGATGGTCAGCCTGAAGAAATGGCGCGGCGCAGGTGGAGCCCATCACGATGAAAGCCCCGGCGACACGGGGCGGCCGTCGACTTGACAGGTGACGGCCGCCCTCGTCTTGACACCTTTTTTCGAAAGAATTATTCTCTTGGAAATGAAACAGGAAATGAAGAGATATTCCGCGGGTTCGAAACCGTTCTGATCGAAAAACATGCAGGAAGGAATTGGAAGTATGTCTGACGCAGATTATTACAAGATACTCGGTGTTGAGAAAAACGCGAGCGCGGAAGAAATCAAGAAGAAGTACCGGAAGCTCGCCATGAAGTATCATCCGGACAAGACAAAGGGGGACAAGGCTTCTGAGGAGAAATTCAAACAGATCAGCGAAGCCTACGCCGTACTCAGCGACCCGGAAAAAAGAAAAGAGTACGACACCTTCGGTTCTTCCGGCTTCAAGCAGAAGTACAGCCAGGAGGATATTTTCAGGAATTTCGATTTCGAGGACATCCTCCGTGGCTTCGGTTTCGGGGGATTCGGCGGTTTTTCCGGCGGCAGGCGCCACAGCAGCGGTTTTTCACGGCAGCCCCAGGCCGTGAAAGGTTCGGATCTTGTGTACGAACTTCCTCTGACGCTCCGTGAAATCGCCGAGGGCGTGACCAGGACCATCGTGCTCCAGCACCAGGGCGCAGGCGGCCAGGTCAGTGTGAAGATTCCCAAAGGCATGGTGGAAGGGAAAAAAATCAGGCTCCAGGGAAAAGGAGAGCCCAGTCCTTTTGGCGGTCCTGCCGGCGACCTTTTTATTAAGTCCAAAGTGCTTCCGGATCCTGTTTTTTTTGTGGAAGGCCACGACCTCAATGTCAACAAAGTCATCCGCCTTTCCGAAGCCCTGCTCGGAACAACCGTTTCCGTGCCGACAATTACGGGTAAAGAGCTCAGCCTCAAGATCCCGCCAGGAACCCAGCACAAGACAAAGATGAGGATTCCGGGACAGGGGCTTCCCCACATGAAAGGCACCGGCCAAGGGGATCTGTATGTGCATATTCTCTTGAGTCTTCCCAAAGAACTCAGCGAGCAACAGAGGAAAATCGCAGAAAAAATGGCTCAGGCCGGGCTCTAATGGCTCAAAATCATTGACAAGAAAGCGTTTTCAAGATACCCCTTTACGTATTGTTTCTTTACAATCCGTGAAGAGATCTGCATTATAGTCATTCCAGAGTGTAACCATGACTCCTGTCTAGGGCAGGGACCTGGGGGCGTCCGGTGCCGGACGAGGTCTTCCGGACCGCCGGGAGCCGTGGTGGCTGTTCGACCGTCAAATGGATACAGTATGCCCGAATTGACAGAGATTCTATCAGGCGAGGACATCGGGAGGATCGTTTCCCGCATGGCCCTGAGAATATCCGGTGACTACAGGGAGGGGAACCTGGTGCTTGTCGGAGCTCTCAAGGGGGCATTCATGTTTGTGGCGGATCTTGCCCGCTGTCTTGACATACCCTCGCAGATCGGGTTTATCGGTGTTTCCAGCTATGGATCCGAGACCGAGTCTTCAGGAAAAATTACCGTTACAAAAGAGCTTGATGTTGATATTAAAGGAAAAGACGTTCTGATTGTCGAAGACATCGTGGACACGGGCCGGACGTTGCGTTTTGCTATCGATTACCTGAAAGCCTTTGGCCCGAGGACGCTGAAAGTCTGTTCGCTGATCGACAAGAAGGAACGACGTGAACTGGATGTGGTGGTGGATTACGCCTGTCATGAGGTGTCCGAGGGTTTTCTCGTGGGGTATGGACTGGATCACGACGAGAACTACAGGAACCTTCCGGCCATATATCATCTGAAATTATAATTGAATGAGGATGGACAATGATCATTACCTGTGGGGAGTGCGATTCCAGTTTTATTCTGGATGACAGCTTGGTCAAACCAAGCGGTTCTAAGGTGAGATGTTCGAACTGCAAACACGTGTTTGTCGCCTATCCGGTGAAACCCGAGACTTTAAAGGAAGCGCCCGCGGCCAGTTCCTACGATTTTGAAGATGATCCCGATCTGACCAAGGCCGTTGCCGCCATCGACGAAAAAGATCTGGAATTTACCGATGACGAACTGGGAGTCACACCGGAAACGCCCCGCGTGGATATCGCTCCAAAAGCCGCGGCCATGCCTGAAGCAAAAACGGAAACGCCGCCCGTGGTCATCCCGGAACCTGTCGTTGAGACCGTCGCCGAGCCGGCCGTTGTCGAGGCCGCACTTTCTGAAACGCCAGCCGGTGAAGAAGGCGAGGATATTCTCGATTTCGCGGATTTTGAAGTCGATCTTGAAGAAGACTCCGCTCCGATCAAGGATGTCAGTGAAAGAGAGGAAGAGCTTTCCCTTGACCTGGACGGCGATGACATGGGTTCCGATTTCGGTGACGTGGCCGAAGAGGAACTGGATCTTCAGCTCGACTCAAGCGAGGAAGAGGAGCTCGATTTCTCGGATCTCGAACTTGAACTCGACGCAGATACCAAGGACACGGAAGTCATCGGCGTTTCCATGACCCGGGATGAAACAGACGCGGCCGACACCATGGTGGTCGAAGATCTGCAGCTCGATCTTTTCGATGAGGATCTGGGAACGGAAGACAAGGCCACTCCCCCGCCGCTTCCGGAAGAGGACTTCGGCATTGAGGAAAAAGTCCAGATCGAGGAGATGTCTGAAGAAGCGGCACTGGTCGATGACGAGCTGGATTTCTCGGATCTTGAACGCGAACTGGACGGGGCGCTGGATGAACCGGCCGCCATCGATGAACTGGATCTTGGTCTTGACGAGGGTGAGCCTGAAACGGTCCTGATGGATGAGGACGAGCTGGACTTTTCCGAGTTCGAACTGGAAGCCGACGAAGATAAGGTCGCTGTTAAAGGCCAGAAAGAAACACCGGCTGAAGATGAGGAACTGGATTTTTCAAGCCTGTCGAAAATACTCGATTCCGAACCTGAAGAGGAAGCGGATAGACCTTCTGTGGACGAGGATCTTGAACTCGAGCTCGATCTGGATCTTGAGGGTGAAGCCGAGGCTGTGACGTCCTCCCTGACCACCGATGAGGATGAAGAGGAGCTGGATTTCTCGGATCTTGAGGATCTGCTCGACGACCTTGAAAAAGCCGATAGTGAGACGAAATCCGGAGTTGTGGAAGATCTGGACCTTGAACTTGACGCATCCATCGACCAGGGCGGAAAAGATTCCGATGAGCTCGTCATGGAAGGCCATGAAGAAGACCTGGATTTCTCGGACGTGGAAGCCATGCTGGACCTCGATGACGACGCTGAAAGCGGAGAGCTGGAGTTTGAAGGGGATGGGGATTCCGATCTCGAGCTCGAACTGGAGATGGAAGGCGCTGGAGATGGCAAGTATGCCAGAATCGGCGACGAGGAAGACCCGGACATTGAGCTGGAACTGGATCTCGGTGACGAAGACGACCAAGACAGGGCCGTGCTCGAACTTGATGAGGAAGACGAAGAAGATGCGGAAATGGCCGGGGCCATGGCTGTGGATCAGGCTGCCCAGGTGAAAGAAAAGGCGGCGGTGAAGAAGAAAACCCCGGCGAAACCCAGGCGCGTGGCTCCTGGACGCGGAAAGAACTATGCGGCATATGCTGGGTACGCCCTCATCGTTCTTGTGGTCCTTTTCCTCCTTTACATGTCCAAGAACGCGATAGGACGCGCCATCGGCGTGGACATCCCCGTAAACATCGCCCCTCTCGAAGAGCTGAGGGAAAGCATCTCCACCATGGGGATACCCGGGGTCAGCACGTTTGTCGCCCCGGAAGCCAAGGATGTGCAGGGCAAGAACAATCTCAAGACTTCCGGGATCACAGGCAAAATCATTCCCGGAACGAAACTGGGAGATCTTTTCGTGATTTCGGGCTCTGTCCGGAACAATTACCCCGACAGCCGGAACTCCATCAGCCTGGTGTGCAAGCTTTTCGGCAAAGGCGGCAGTGTCAGCCAGACCAAGCTTTTCTACGCCGGCAACGTGATTCCTGAACCTGAGCTGGTGAATATGGCTGAAAACATGATCATGAAACGGATTCAGAACCGTCTGGGCGACAACGGGATCAACGCCGACGTCAAGCCGGGTCAGACCATCCCGTTCATGGTGGTTTTCACCAGGCTGGGCGACAACCTCACGGAGTTCTCCGTGGAGCCTGCCGGGTCCATGCCGGGAGCAGCAAAATAACAACAAAAAAATTGGCCCGGAGCGCTTAGTTTCGCCCGGGCCAATTCACAGCACGAAAAAGGGATGGTTTTTTAACCATCCCTTTTTTTGTCTGTCCAATCAGAAACAGAAAGAAAACCGCTTTCAGGCAGGCTTGAAGGTATCGGCCGGGAAACGAAGGGTGGCGAAGTAGTCTTCCATGGTTTCCTCCCTCCGGATCAGTTCAACGCGTCCATCTTCCTTGAAAAGCAGTTCCTTGGGCCTCATTTTGGCGTTGTAGTTGAATCCCATGGCGTGCCCGTGGGCCCCTGTGTCGTGGATCAGCACCAGGTCGCCGTCCTCGATGTGGGGAAGGGGCCGCTGAACCGCGAATTTGTCGTTGTTTTCGCACAGGGATCCCACCACGTCCACCACGGTGTCGTGGGGGGCGTTTTCTTTGCCGAGCACGGTGATGTGGTGGTAGGCTCCGTAGATGCCGGGCCGCATGAGCGAGGACATGCAGGCGTCCACGCCAATGTAGGACCGGTAGATGTCCTTGCGGTTGATGGCCGTGGTGACGAGAACCCCATGGGGGCCAGTCATGTAACGGCCGCTTTCAAGGCAGAGCCTCGGGGCGTAACCGTGCCTCGCTTTGAACGCCTGGAAGATCCCGCTGATCTCAAGGCCCATGGTGCGGATGTCCAGGGGCTGGTCCTCGGGTCTGTAGGGGATCCCCAGTCCTCCGCCGATATTCACGAATTCGAAACGGATTCCCAGTTCTTCCGAGATCATGGCCACCATGTCCAGGATCATCCGGGTTGTTTCCACCATGTAGGTGTAGTTCCGCTCGTTGGAAGCCAGCATGGTGTGGAGGCCGAAACGGACGGCGCCCCGCTCTCTGGCTTTTCTGTAGGCTTCGGTGAGCTGGTCGTAGCTGACCCCGTATTTGGCTTCCACGGGGTTGCCGATAATGGCGTTGCCCGTGCGTCTCGGGCCGGGATTGTACCGGAAGCAGATCAACTCAGGCATGTTCGGGACCTTGTCGATCAGGGTGATGTCGTCCAGGTTCAGGATCGCGCCCCCGTCTTTTTCCGCCGCGAGAAAATCTTCCCGGCTGGTGTTGTTCGACGTGAACATCAGGTCTTCCCCTGATGCGCCGATCTGCCGGGCCAGGATCAGTTCGGGGACGGAACTGCAGTCGAACCCGAAACCCATGTCCCGCATGATGGCCATGATCGAGGGATTGGGAAGGGCCTTGACCGCGAAATACTCACGGAATGAATCCACCCCGCTGAACGCGTCGATGAGGTTTTTTCCGGTTTCTCGGATGCCTTTTTCATCATAAATGTGAAAAGGGGTGCCGTAATGGGCCGCGATGTCCTTGAGGATTGGGGCCAGACGTTCCTGGTACGATTGGGATTGTGGCATGGGTCATGACTCCTTGGTATGTAAAGGGTTTTCGATGATTTCATGGATATCGACGGAATCCAGGGGGATCTGGGAGCTTTCCTTGAAGGTTTTGAGAACCACGCCCGTTTCCGTCCGGACAACCGAGGGGATGGACGAGATTTTTCCTGAAAGGGTTCCGAAAAGGGATTCTTTGTCAGAAACCCTGATTTTAACGATAAAGCAGTCCCGGCCACTGAGGTAGTGGAGTTCCTGGACCTCCGGGATTTCAGCCAGAATCTGGCCCGTTTCTTCAGCCTGGGTGCTTTTTCCGATGTAAACGTGGGCGAAAGCCACCAGGTTTCTGTTGAAGCAGCGGGGGTTCAGGATCACTTCGTAGCCGTCGATCAACCCCTGCTTTTCCAGTTTCCTGATCCGCTCAAGTACGGCGGACGGGGCCATGCCCACCTGGCGTGCCACCTCCACGTTGGGTACCCTGGCTTTCTGCTGGAGAATCCGCAGGATTTTCATGCTGATTTCGTCGATCATTCGTCTTTTTCCTCTTTTTTTGCAAACATAGACAAAGAAAAAAAGTGTGTCAAGAATATGATGCGTTAATTGATTAAATATTAAGAATAATATTCGTCATGTAACTTGTGCGGCTTATGTCTGGTGATACACAGGAATGAGGGGCGGACTTCAGGACCCGGAGGAGGTGTACACGCTGTGTCTGGCCCTGGCCGCGGCTTCGAGGACGCCGATGTTTACGTCCACGTAGTCGAACACCCGGGCGGTTTTGCCCTGGCTCGGGCGGAGAATCCGGCCCAGGTACTGGAGCAGGCGTCCTTTGAACCGGATGGGATAGACCAGGAAGAGATCGGTGAGCCGGTCCGAGTCGAAACCTTCGCCAAGCAGCTGGCTGGTGGCGATGAGGATGGAGATTCTGTTGTCTTCCAGCCGCGAGAGCACATCCCGCCGTTCCTGCTCCTTGAGGTCTCCGGTGAGAAGGTCGGCCTCCAGGCCGTGTTCGTTTTTGAGCAGGTCCCGGAGGGTCCGGCAGTGGCTTTTCCTGTCGGAAAGAACCAGGGTGACCCCGTTCCGCCCTGCCGATTCCCTGGCGATGTCTGCGGCGATCAAACGGTTCCGGTCCATGTCGTTGATCAACTCCGACATCAGCTGAACGTACTGGCTGGTGGGATCGGTGGGGGAATTGAAGTCCGTGGGCCTGAACACCACCTGGGCCTTCAGGATATCCCCCCGGTGCTGAAGTTCGTTCTGGTCCACATCGTGGGCGCGGTCGCCCAGAAACCAGAAAATCAACTTGGACAGGCGGTCCCTTCGAAACGGCGTGGCGGACAGGCCGGTCATGTAATACGAATCGAAGGCGGCGACGGCTTCCTGGAAAGTCCGGCTCGGAGCTCTGTGGCATTCGTCGACCACCAGGTTCCCGATCCGGTGCGACACGTCCATGGTGTGTTTGTAAAGGGTCTGGACCATGGCCACGGTAATTTTGTCTCCAAGGCGGAAACGCCCGCCCCCGATGAACCCCTGGTCTTCCGGGGGTATACCGAGAAAGGTTTCGATGCGGCTGCTCCACTGGGCAGCCAGCTCCCGGGTGTGGACCACGATGAGGGTGGGTTGCTTTCTTCGCGCCACGATGGAAAGCATCATCACCGTTTTCCCCGATCCGGTCGGGGCCGTGAGCACGGCGAAGTGTTTTTTCAGGATCGCCTGGCAGGCTTTTTCCTGGTAGGGTTTAAGCTCACCTGAAAACTGGAAGTCCACCTCGGGAAGAAGGCGCCTCCGGTCCACAAGCTCGAAGGGAAGGTCGAATCCTTTGAGTGTGGTGATCAGCTGGCGCATGCAGCCCCTCGGGATCTCAAGCCCCTGATCCGTTTCCTGATAGAATTCCAGGGATTTGGGAACCCCTTTGTTCCACCGCCCCCTTTTTTCGTTTTCCAAATAGACCGGATTGGGAAGGGTCAGGCTTTTTTTCAGGTGGTCGACGAGTTCCTTCCCAGGACCCTTGAGATGGATGCAACGGTTAAGGACGACAGAAATCACGAAAACTCCTCGAAAAAATGGTCAGGGTGAACGCCAAGGGTCTTGAATCCTCGATTTCTTTTAGACGATCCACTTTCTTTTTGCAATATGGGGGAAAATGATTTAACATCCAGACCATCGTTTGTTAACCTGTTTGGCCGTTCCATAGAACATAAAAACCTCTGACGAAACAATCACGAAAAAGACCTCCCGGGTATAACGTGAACGCGGACTTTCGCTGTTCTGAGTTTGTTCCCGAAAATGATAAACCTGTCGGACCAACGCCATGACCCCGGAAAAAACGACCATACTTTTTGTTGATGACGAAGAAAGCATTCTCGAAGTCGCCAGCGAATATTTCACCCAGAAGGGTTACAGCGTGATCACGGCCGGAAACGGCCGGGAAGCCCTTGACGTCCTTTCCAGCCATGAGGTGGACTGCTGCTTCACCGATATCAACATGCCCGGGATGGACGGCCTCGAACTGGCCGAGCATATCCGGGAAAAGGACATGACCATTCCCGTCATCGTGATGACCGGCTATCCTTCTCTTGAAAACACCATCAACACCCTCAAGAACGGCGTGGTGGACTTCCTGATCAAGCCGGTGAACCTGGATCAGATGGAACTCTGCGTCCGGCGTGTCTTGCGGCAGCGCCAGCTTTTCGTGGACAACATCCTCCTGAAAAAGGAACTGGCCAGCAAGCAGCGCATCGAAGCCCTGAACAGGGAGCTTTTGGGCAAGGTCGACGAGCTGAACCACCTGAACAAGATCATGGACGATTTCGAAAAAGTGAATTCGAGCCGGGAGCTTTTTTCACGGATCGTGGGGCTGGCCCTGGAAGTGACCCATGCCGACGAGGCCCGTCTTTTCATCGTCAGTTCAGTCCAGGACGGACCGTTTCAGGTGACCTTCGCCTCCAAAAGCGGTGAGGTGTCCCAGGCCGTGGAGCCATCCGTCGAGAACCTGGTCCTTGAAATTGTCGTGGACGCCCTGCCCCTGCTGATATCCGATTGCAGCGGGGGGAAACGGCAGCTGCCCGACCGGATCGTTTCCGCCATGGCGGTGCCTCTGAAAATCCGGGAAAAAGTGTTCGGTGTGGTGGTGGCGTTTGTGGGCGAGACCCTCTACCAGTTCAATGAAAAAGATCTGTACTACCTGTCGTTCATGGCCCAGAAAGCGGCGGACACGGCGGAAAACATCGCTCTGTACGAAACCATTTCGGAAAACCTCTTTTCCACCCTGAGGGCTTTCGTGAAGGCGGTGGAAGCCAGGGACGCCTACACGAAGGAACACTCGAACAGGGTGGCGGAAATGGCGGTGGTCATCGGCAGGGAAATGGGCTGCTCTGAAGAGGAACTCAACCTGCTGAATTTCGCCGGAAGGCTCCATGATATCGGTAAAATCGGGATCCGGGACAACATCCTCCTGAAGCCCGGACGTCTCACCGAAGAGGAGTTCGAGATCATCAAGGAACATCCGGCCATCGGCGCCATGATCGTCAGCCAGCTCGGCCTGTGGGACCGGGAAACCCAGATCATCCGCCATCACCACGAACGTTTCGACGGCAACGGTTACCCCGACAGGCTCAAAGGCGTGGCCATTCCCTTTCTGGCCCGGATCATGTCCGTGGCCGACGCTTACGACGCCATGGCTTCGGACAGGGCTTACAGGAAAAAACTCGATCTGGAGCAGGTGGTGACCATCATCAAAGACGGGTCCGGGGCCCAGTTCGACCCGAGGGTCGTCGAGTCTTTTCTCAATCTGGTGGACAGCGGAAGGTGGGACTTCACCTGATCGATGGGCGGCCCTGAAAAGGGCATGGCCGGATCTATGGCGTCAGCCGTGTTTTTCCGTGTTTACACCAGATGGTTCCAATGGTATAATCCCGCAGTTTTCAAAGAATTCTTCATCCGATTTCCATATTTGAAATAATATTCGGCAAGTCCGGCCAGCGTGGTTTTTATGGAACGGGACTGATTGGCGACGATGAACGACGGGTCGAACTCATTGAAAAGAAACCATTTCAGGGCGGCTGTGTCTGTTGGGATACGGGCTCAGGTCTTCGAGGAAGGCAAAGGCGGACTCTCCGGAAACGCCCCAGGGCTTCTCTTGCCTCCGGAAACCATAAGTACCGGAGAGCCCCAGGTGGACAGGATTCTGTCAACGTTTACGGCGGCTCTTCTCCTCCTGGACGAAAAATTGAACCGTATCCTGGAAAAACTTGAAGGGGCGGAAAAAACCGGCCGGGAAATCCAGGTGATCGACACGGTGGATATCAGCGGTTCCGGGATCTGTCTTGTTCTGCCCGAAAACCCTGAAACGGGAACCGTCCTGAAACTCAGCATCCTTTTGCCGGGTTTCCCCTACGGACGCCTCGAAACCCTGGGCCGTGTGGTCCGGTCCGAGGAAAGGCGGGACGGTGACAAAACGACCTATCTTGCTGGAATTGAATTTACAGGTTTGAGTGAGGAAGAACGGGAACGCCTCATTCAGTTCACGTTCGGTCAGCAGAGAAAGCAGATCAGGGCCTCCGGAAACGGTGATTAACCGGTCGGCCCGATACCCATGGAGACAGCGATGGAGCATCAGGACAATCAGGATCGACGGAAAGGAATCCGGGTTGAATTCAAAACGGTGGTGGCCGTGACCTTGTCCGGTATGGAAACACGCTACAAAGGCAGTTCCAGGGATCTGAGCCTGAGGGGGGTCTTTGTCAAGACCGATGGGGCCGCCCTCCCGGAAAAGGGCACACCCTGCCAGGTGGGGATACGGCTCGAAGGACTCGAGGAGGAACTGCTGCTCAGGATGGAAGGGCATGTGGTCCGGGTGGACAGTGACGGGTACGCCGTCTATTTTGATTCGGTGGACTTGGACACCTACACCCATCTGAAAAACATCGTCAGATACAACGCACCCGATTCGGACAGGATCTGAACCAGGGGGCGTCGGGATTTTTTTGAACCGGAGACATTCATGGACGCCAATCTGATCAACCCTTTCATCAATGCCACGAGCAATGTGCTGGCCACCATGGCGTTTACCCAGTGCAAGGTGGGCAAACCGTATCTCAAAAAGGATGACAAGGCCAAAGGCGACGTGACCGGTGTGATCGGAATCACCGGAGATTCCAACGGAACCATTGCCGTGACCTTCGACCAGGGCAGTATCCTGAGAATTGTGTCCAACATGTTCGGCGAGGAGATGACCACGCTGAACCACGAGGTGGCCGACGCGGTGGGGGAACTGCTGAACATGATATCCGGCCAGGCCCGCCGGGAGCTTGAGGATCTGGGACGTCTGTTCCATGCGGCCATTCCCACGGTGATCAGCGGAAAAGGGCATTGCGTGACCCATTACACGGACGGGCCCAAGATCGCCATTCCCTTTACCACCGAGGGGGGTGGATTTACCATCGAGGTGTGTCTTGAAGCATGAAAGAAAATCGTTGCCGTGTATAGACCCGGTTATTCGGAACAGGTGAGGTTGAGCTATGAACAATGCCATTAAAATTCTCGTTGTGGACGATTTCGCCACCATGCGGCGCATCATGAAGAATATCCTGAAACAGCTCGGGTATACGAATATCGGCGAGGCGGACGACGGGACCACGGCTCTTGAGGAAATGAAAAAAACCACGTACGACCTGATCATCTCGGACTGGAACATGCCCAAGATGACAGGGCTCGAGCTTCTGAAAACCGTCAGGTCCGATCCCGTTTACAAGGAAGTCCCCTTTCTCATGGTGACGGCGGAAGCCCAGAAACAGAACGTCATCGAAGCGGTTCAGGCGGGAGTGTCCAATTATGTGGTCAAACCGTTCACGGCGGAGGCGATTGCTGAGAAACTGGACAAAATCCTGGATTGAAAGGAGTTTTCCGGAGAATTTACCGGGAAGGTACGGAGCATGCCGTCCTTGCGGTCTTAAGGTTGTCACGATCCCATCCTGACTTCTGAACATACATCATGCCGGCCATCGCGGGATTCGACTACGAGGACACTATGTCGCGGATTTTATTTGCGGGAGATCACGAACACAGAACGTTTCTGTCTGAACGTCTTTCAAGAGAGGGGCACCAGGTGACACCGGTTTCCCGGCTCCGTGACGTCATGGACGCCCTGGAAGCGGAGGGCTGTGATGTGGTGGTCGCCAGTGACGCCCTGCCTGAGATGGAAAAACAGGCGCTGCTTGATTTTTTATCCACGGAGGAAACAAACACGCGCTGTGTTTTTCTTCCGGAAAAGGCCGAGGCCGAAAGGGGAGATCAGGCGGCTTCCGTCGCTCTCACCTGCCTTGAATCCATCAGCCAGGCCCTGTGTGAATTCGGTTCCGGTCCGGAGCCCGTCAAGGGAAACCAGCCGGTGATTCAGGACAACATCCCCTTTCAGTTCGGGGATTTTATCGGAGAAAGCGAGGCCATCCGGAAAATATCGTCTCTGGTGGCCAGGGTGGCGGGGACGGACAGCACGGTCCTGATCACCGGCGAGAGCGGAACCGGCAAGGAACTGATCGCCCGGGCCATCCATGCCAACAGCCCCAGGCGCCACGCCCCCATGATCACCATCAACTGCGGGGCCATCCCCCGGGAACTTCTGGAAAGCGAACTGTTCGGCCATGAAAAAGGTTCGTTCACCGGCGCCCATCGAACCCGGGTGGGCCGGTTCGAGCTGGCCGATGGCGGCACGATCTTTCTCGATGAAATCGGGGACATGAGCCCCGACCTCCAGGTGAAACTGCTCCGGGTGCTCCAGGAAAAATGCCTGGAACGTGTGGGGGGGACCCGCCCCATCCATGTCAATGTCCGCATCATCTCCGCCACGAACAAGGACCTCCGGAAAGCCATCAAGGACAACACGTTCAGGGAGGATCTGTATTACCGCCTCAACGTGATTCCCATCATCGTTCCTCCTTTGAGGGAAAGAAAAAAGGACATTCCCCTTCTGATCGAACACTTCATCCGCAAGATGGACGAAAAGAACAGCTGGGGCGTGAAGCTGTTCTCCCCTGAAGCCATGGCGGCTCTCTGCCGTTACGACTGGCAGGGCAATGTGCGTGAACTGGAAAACATGATGGAGCGGATTTCCGTTCTCGTGGAAAAAGAGACGGTGGATCTCGAGGACCTGCCCGACTACATTTCAGGACTTGAACCCGATGTCCTGGATTCCATGGCGGCAGGTCTCGACGACTTTTTTGAAAACGGCCTGGGTTTCAACGAGGCTGTAGAGGAACATCAGAAAAAACTGATACTCCACGCCCTGAACAAAACCAACTGGGTCAAGGCCAAGGCGGCGGACATGCTGAAAATGAAACGCACCACCCTGGTCGAAAAAATAAAGAAAATGAACCTGCTTCCCGACCGGGCGGACTGGACCGACGACGATGAGGGTGAATGAGACCGAAGGCACCTGCCGCGCCAGGGTCACGGAAGATGGGACGGTCGCCGGACCGCCCTTTTTTTTTGCCGTGGGGTGGCGGTGCCAAAAGATTGACACCTGTGTTGGCGTGCCGGAGCCGGTCTCCACGAATGGAGCCCGGGAATTTTCCGGTTTTTTCTCAAAGATCATGGAAACAGATTGATTCAGGGTGGGCATGAAAATTATAGTTGTGGTCATGTCAGGTGGAAACGGGGGCAGGGGAATGTGGCATATGGTTTGCAATGAATCCGGCCAGATCCCGTATTTCATGGGTTGACCCTAACGGCGGCTTGAATCATGATCCAGCGAACGACCCGAATCCACACGATGTTACTGATTGTCCTCCTGGGCTGTCTGGCCGTTCTGCCCTCCGGGCCCGCCTTTTCCGCAACGATGGAGTCCATCAAGGTTTCAGAAGATCCCTGTTCCGTCCACATTGTCCTGTCTGAAAGGGTCCCTTACAAAACGGTCCGGTTTGCCTCGGGTGAGATCCTGGTGGCGTTCAGTGGCGTGGATTCGGGAGACAGGGTCGTGGTCAAAGGTGGGGGAGGGGCCTGTATCCGGAATGTGAACGTGTCCCGGGCCCGGGAAAACGTGGTGTCCATCGTGATATCCACAGGAAGGGACGTGGGGTCCGTTTCGTCCCGGTGGGCCGGAACGGGTGAACTGATCGTGACCCCTGTCCTGAACGTCAAAAAACCTTCGGTGAAATCTTCTCCGGCCGTTGCGGCCGCCAAAAAGCAGGGAAAACAGGTAAAAAAAGGTTCTGTGGAGCGTCCGGTTCGAAAAACGGCAAAGAAGCCCGGGGTTTCCCGTCCAGAGAAGAAAGAGTCGGGCCATGGCCCCATGGCGGATCATCCGGTCGCCGGAAAAGATGAAAAAGCTGCGGAACCGGCGGCTGATGCTGCCCGCAAAGAGGGAAAAGAGCGACTCCTTCCAAGTGCACGGGTCGAGGGCCACCCGGACCCGGCCGGACGGCACGAGTTCGAGGCATCCGTCCATTCCAAGCCTGGTCTCGGGGCGAAAACCCCGGTGAACCAAGGCACGGAACCGGACCTGCACCAGAAAAACCTGCTGGAGGGCCTGAAGAAAAAGGGCGGCGGCAACCTGAAGACAAGTGACGAGCTTTTCATGGAGCTGGCCTCTCCGAACTGCGGCGGTCATGCCGGTATTCAGGAGGCCAGGTCCCTTGCCGGCAAGGAAAAGTGGGTCGAGGCTTTCGAGATGTTCGACCGCGTCGCCAGGGATGAAAAGGCCGGCACGTCCTGCCGGGAATACGCCACGCTCCTCAAGGCGTTCTGCTATTTCAAGGATCTGGAAAAGAGCGACAGCCAGTTCAAGAATTATGTCAAGGCCGCCGACCATTTTCAGGATCTGGTGAGCTTCTACCCCGATTCGCCCTACGTGGCCTACGCGCTCGCCGCCCTTGGAAAGATCTACCTGCGCATGGGGGACAACAGTCAGGCCGAAGGCTATTTTCAGATCGTCCGGACCACTTACAAAGACAGTTATCCGGGGATTCCCGAAATCATGTTCGAGCTGGGATGGCTTTACACGGAAAAGAACGACAGCCAGCTTGCCATCGAAATGCTGAAAGACGTGGTGGCCCGTTTTCCGGACGGAGAATTTATCGGCAAGGCCAAGATGAAGCTGGGCAAGGCCCTGTTCAATGCCAGCGATTTCGAGGCCGCCATTCGGACGTTCGAAGAGCTTCTGGTGGAAAAACCCCACATGGCTTTTGAATCCCACGAGCTTCTCCTTTACCTGGGCAACGCCTGCTACCAGACGGGGCGCCGTGAAAGGGCTCTGGAAAGTCTCCTCAAGGTCTACAATCTCTATCCGGGCATGGAAGGAAGGGATACCCTGCTCACCCGCATCGGCGACATTCTCGTGGAAACAGGGCGGAAAGACCAGGCCCTGAAGATTTTCAAGCAGGTGACCCGGCAGTTCCCCAAGACAGACGGCTTCGTGATCAGTTCCATGCGTCTTGCCGAACACCTGGAAGACAAAGGGGAGAAAGAAAAAATCTACACCATGGTGATAGGGGAGTATCTGACCAACCCCCTGTCCCAGCTGGCCATGATGCGCCTGGCCCTTCTTCAGAAAGAAGCGGGAGAGTACGAAAAGAGCGTTGAGACGGCCAAGAACCTTCTGGTCTACAAACCCAAGGATCTTGAGCTCGACGCCATCCAGCTGATCCGCGACGCCTCGGTTCATATTTTCAAAAAACTCCTGGAAGGCGGGGAGGAAACGGAGCTGATAGCACGGTATGAGGCGGACCGGAAATATCTGGACGACATGGACGCTCCCGACGTTTTTCTCTACACAGGCATGGGCTATCTGAAATCCCATCTTTACGACAAGGCGGTGGACACCTTGTACAAGGCCTACAACAGGACCCTGGACAGAAATCGTTCGGATGCGCTGATCGGGGCGCTGGCTGTGTCTCTGGACGAGGTGGGGCGTGACGAGGAAGCCATGAAGATGGCCGGGGTTTATGTGAAGAGGTTCCCCGACGGACCGGAGTCCCTGGACATGCAGCTGCGCATGGGCCGCATTTTTTCCGGCCGCAAACAGCACGCCAGGGCCATCGCGGTTTTACGTAAAGCCTATGAGAAAACAGAGAATCCCGGACAAAGAACCGAGGTTCTTATGGAGATCGCCAAAAACCAGTCGGTCTTGGGTGATTTCAACGCCGCCGCCACGACCCTTGAAAACGCCGCGGTTATGCTGGCCAAAAACCCTGAAAAGAACGCCGAGACCCTTCTGCCTGTTTACAAGGATATGGCGGAAAACCTGATGAAGGTAAAACAATGGGACAGGGCTGTGGAGGTTCTTGACCGGGCGCTTAAGCTCAGCACGGACCCTGCGGATTTGACAGAGGTTCATTTCAGGCTGGGCGAGGCGCACCAGAAGCTGAGAAACCTGGAGGAGGCCGACCGGGCCTATTCCTATGTGGTGGAAAACGGGGACACATTCTGGAGCGGCATGGCGCAGGAGCGCCTCAGATCCATGAACCTCAAGGCGAAACTCGAAAAAAACAACTGACCGGACTCGGATAACACATGATCGAATCGAGACATATCCTTCTGGTTGAAGGGAATCAGTCATCAAAGCGCGAGGCGGCCGCTGTTCTCGAAAACCGTGGTTTTCATGTGACGTCGTCCCACGACATGATTGACGCCCTGGTCAAGGCGGAAAATGGAAGCTGGGCCATGGCCATCGTTTCGACCGAGGCCCCGGGCATGACCGCTTCGGATTTCATGCAGCGTATCAGGGAGCGGAAGCCGGAGCTGCCCGTGCTTGTCCAGGGAAAAAACGTCCCGGTGGCCGAAGCCATCTCCGTGATGCGGTCCGGAGCTGCCGATGTTCTCACGGGAGAGATCACGGCCGAACAGCTTTCCGCCGCCGTGGAAAGTGTCCTGGGGAAAATCCGTGGCCACGGCAAAGACGAGCCCAGGGGAAAACATGCCCGGATCATCACGCGGAATCCTGAAATGACAAGGATCCTCGCCCTGGTGGACCAGGTGGCGGACAGCACGGCTTCCATCCTGATCAAAGGGGAAAGCGGAACCGGTAAGGAGCTGTTCGCCCGCTACATCCACGAAAAAAGCAGGCGGAGCAAAGGGCCTTTCGTGGCGGTGAACTGCGCGGCGCTGCCTGAAAACCTTCTTGAGAGCGAACTGTTCGGCCATGAAAAAGGAGCCTTTACCGGCGCCATTTCCCGAAAGGCGGGAAAGTTCGAACTGGCCGACAAGGGCACCCTGCTTCTCGATGAAATCACGGAAATGCAGCTTCACCTCCAGTCCAAGCTTCTCAGGGTGATTCAGGAAAAGGAGGTTGACCGTGTGGGTGGAGGCGCCCCCGTGCCTGTGGACGTCCGGATCGTGGCCACGACGAACCGAAACATCATCGAATGGGTCGAAAAAGGTGAGTTTCGTGAAGACCTTTATTACCGCCTGAACGTGATCCCCCTGTCCATCCCCCCCTTGCGTCAGCGCCTGGACGACGTGGAACTGCTCTGCGAACACTTCATCCGGAAGTTTAACGCCCTTGACGGACGACATGTCAAATGTTTGACAAAAGAAGCCCTGGACCGGTTGAAACAACTGCCGCTCAAGGGAAATGTCCGTGAGTTGGAAAACATCATCCAGCGGGCCGTCCTCCTGGCCACGGGAGACCAGGTCACCCCGAAAGACCTTTTCCTTGAAACGCCCGAACAGGCCCAGCCTTCAGAAGTCGGGGCGAATCAACCCGGTATTTCCGACGAGCTTCTGTCTTCTCCCCTTCGGGACATGGAACGCCGGATGATTTTCCACACCCTGGACAAAACGGGCTGGAACAGGACCCACGCTGCCACGCTTCTGGGCATCAGCGTCCGAACCCTCCGAAACAAGTTGAACGAGTACAAGGAAGGGGGCGAGGATGTGGGGCCAGAGGAAGAATGACGGCTAAAAACCCCTTCAGGCATGCATGTTGCAATTCAATCTTGTGAAATGAAAACGGATGGAAAAAGGTCAAACCTTTGACACCGGCCCAGTTTTTTTTATCAGGTTCATTCCATGAGGTGATTCATGACAGACTCCTATCTTTTCGACAACGCCATGCGGACTCTTGAAAAATCCGTGGGCGTTTCGGCCAGGCGCCACAGCCTGATTTCAGGCAACATCGCCAACCTCGACACCGTGGGCTTTACCCCCCGGGATCTGGATTTCCAGAAAACCCTTGCGGCAGAAATGTCCCGCCAGACAGAAAAACTTGCCCGGACCAACGAGCGACACTTTGCCGTGGGGCCTGAAGGCTCACTGTCGTCCAATACCTACGTTAAACAGGACCCTTTTTACCCCGAACCCGTGAACATCGACACGGAAATGGGAAACCTGGTGGAAAACAACATCAAGTACAGGACCAGTGTTGAAATGCTGAAACGCAAGATCAACATCCTGAAACACGCCATCACCGAAGGAGGCAGATAATGGACCTTGTCAAATCGCTGGATATCAGTCAGACGGCCCTGGCCGCCCACCGGACCAAGGTGAACGTGATATCGGAAAACCTGGCCAACTCGGAAACCACACGGACAGACAACGGGGAACCGTACCGCCGGAAAATGGTGGTGTTCAAAAGCAAGGACATGGATTTCAACAAGACCTTCGACCAGGTCCGCCGGGAGTACAAAGGGGTGGAGGTCGAGCAGGTCGTGGAATCCCAGGAAAACTTCAGGCTGGTCCACAACCCCGCCCATCCCGACGCGGACCCGTTCACCGGCTACGTGCGGATGCCCAATGTGGACACCCTGTCTGAAATGGCCGACATGATCGTGGCCAAACGGTCCTACGACGCCAGCGTGAAAGTGATCGAGAACACCAAGAGCATGGTCAGGCGAGCCCTGACCATCGGTGAATAGGAGGTCGGAGGATGATCGATCCCATCAGCGGTAAAAACTTCGGAATGCCTGCCGGAAAACGGAAAATCACGGAGGGGGAGAACGTGAATCCTGATTTCAGCGAACGGCTCAAATCCATGCTCGTGGATGTGAACGTCAAACAGCACAACGCCGACGATTCGATAAAAAAAGTGATCCGTGGGGACATGGACATCCACGACGGGATGATTTCCGTCAGCGAGGCGGATATCTCCCTCCGTTATCTGGTGCAGGTCCGGGCCAAGGTGATGCAGGCCTATAACGAAATCGTCAAGATGCAGATATGACGGCGCTGTAAAACGTTTCATGGGCGGCGTTGGCGGTCTTACCATGTATTGACGCCGGTAGCGGCGGAGACCGGCCGGGCTCTGGATAAGGCCCGGCCATGACAGCAGAAGGGAATTATGGCCAATCCTCTTGTACAGATTCTGAACAATTTTAAGGATGTGCCCCTGTCTCGAAAAATTGCCACGGGGGCCATCGTGTTTTTCGTGGTGGCCGGGTTCAGCGGGATTTTTCTCTGGGCCAGCCGGGCCGAGTACAAGGTGCTGCTGACAGGGCTTGCCGCAGAGGATTCGGCTCAGGTGGTGGAAAAACTCAAAGAGCTGAAAATTCCCTACAAGTTCGAACGAAACGAAAGCGTGATCATGGTTCCCTCGCCGAAGATTCACGACGCCCGGCTTGGGCTTGCCGAGGCCGGTCTCCCCAAATCCGGGGTGGGGTTCGAGATTTTCGACAAGACAGACTTCGGGACCACGGAATTCGTCCAGCAGTTGAACTTCCAGCGGGCGCTCCAGGGAGAACTGGGACGGACCATCAAGGAGATGGACGAGGTCAAGGACGCCCGGGTCATTATCGTGCTGCCCAAGGATTCCGTGTTTGTCGAAGACGCCAAACCGCCTTCGGCCTCGGTGTTCCTGAAACTCAAAACCAAGCTGCCCAAGGAAAAAGTGGAAGCCGTGGTCCATCTGGTGGCCAGCGCCGTGGAGGATCTGAAGCCCGAACTGGTGACGGTGGTGGATTCGGACGGCAAGGTGCTGTCCAAGGGGCTGGGTCTCGATGAAAACGAGTCCCCCATGAACAAGCAGTTCGAGTACAAGCTGAACTTCGAGAAGAGCATGGCCGGACGGATCCAGACCATGCTCGAGGAAATCGTGGGGCCGGGCAAGGCCATTGTCCGTGTGACGGCGGACATGGATTTCGCCAAAGTGGACATGAACGAGGAAATCTACGATCCCGACGCCCAGGTGGTCCGGAGCCGGCAGACCGTGGGTGACCGCTCGGAAAGGCGAAGGGGCAACCCGGCCAATGTGTCCACCGTGAACCCCATCGGGGCCGCCGAGCCCGAAGGCCAGGGAGCCGGGGAAACGGCGGAGCACCAGGACGAAACGGTCAACTACGAGATCAGCAAGACCGTGAGGGTGACCCAGAACCCCGTGGGCAGGCTGACACGGCTTTCTGTGGCCGCGGTTCTTGACGGAACCTACAAAATGGAGGAAAACGAGAAAGGCGACATGGAATCGGTCTATGTGCCCAGGACGCCCGAGGAGCTGGCCCGGTTCGAAACCCTGGTCAAACAGGCCATGGGTTACAACGTCGACCGGGAAGACCAGGTATCCCTTGAATCCATTCCCTTTTCCGCAGGAGAGATCTGGAACAAGGGCGCGGAAAGCGCCGGGATCAACTGGGACGATATCAAAAGGGAATACGGCAAACCCATTCTCAACATCCTTCTCATCATCCTGATCTTCCTGTTCGTGGTCAGGCCCCTGCTCAAGACGTTCCAGAAGGTCAGCGAATCGGACAGCGACAAACTCCTGCCCGAGCACGAACCTGAAAAACTGATTTTTGACGACCAGGGCAAACCCCTGTTGCCCAAGCCCAGGGTCACGACCGTCCAGGACAAGGCCATGCTCCTGGCCCGTGAAGACATCAACCGTGCGGCCAACATCATCCGTGGCTGGCTGAGCGAGGGAGAGGCGGAGGAAAACCATGAGTGACAACGAACGGCGCGGAGGCGGCAAAAAACTGACGGGTCCACGCAAGGCGGCCATGTTTCTCCTGAACATGGGCGAGGGTTACGCCTCGGAAGTTTTCAAGAAGATGAGCAACGCCGAGATCAAGAAAATCGCCGTGGCCATGACACAGATCGATGAAATCACACCCGAGGACCTGGCCTCCATTTCCCAGGAGTTCGTCAAGTTTTACGAAGGGGAATCCAAGCTGGTGGTGGAGTCCAACGGGTTTTTGAAAAACGTCATCGAACGGACCCTGGACCCCGAGAGGGCCGAAATGATCCTCAGGGAGATCGAGGAGAGAAAACGGGAAAAACCCTTTGTGTGGAGCCGGGAAGTCAACATCGCGGCCCTGGCGTCCACCCTGGCCGCCGAACATCCCCAGACCATCGCCATGGTCATGGCCCATCTGCCCGCAGACATCGCCTCCGATGTCATGGTGTCCTTTCCCACGGAACTGAAAGGAGATATCGCCCTTCGCGTGGCCCAACTGGGGCAGGTTCCCGAGGATATCGTCCGGGACGTGGACACGGCCCTGAAAGAGGAAATGAAGAACATGGTCAGTTCCGGCGGAAAGGTGGGCGGTCTCCAGGTTCTGGTGGATATCCTGAACGGCGTGGACAAGGCCACGGAAGAGGCGATCATGGAGGCCATCGAGGAAGAGGACGCGGAAATGGCCGGCAGTGTCCGGGACATGATGTTCGTCTTCGAGGACATGATCAACGTGGACGACCGGGGCATGAGGGAGATCCTGAAAAAGGTGGAAGGCCCGCAGCTCACCCTGGCCCTGAAGACGGCCAGCGAGGAAATGAAGAACAAGATTCTCGGCAACCTCTCGTCCAGGGCGGCGGAAATGGTCATGGAAGACCTGGAGGTCATGGGGCCGGTGAAACTCTCCGAGGTGGAGGAAGCCCAGCAGGCCATTGTCCAGGCCGCCAAGGAACTGGAGGCCGAAGGCACCATCACCCTTGGAGGAAAGGGAAAAGACGATGTCCTTGTCTGATAGCCGCCACGACGCCGACGGCTGGAAACCTCTGGTTCCTTCCGAACTCGATCATTTCGAACGGGAAAGGCTCAGCGGTCCGGACATGGAAGATCCCGAGGTGGTCCGCGCGTTCAAGGCCCTCTACGAGAGGAGCGGGGAGGAGGCGTCCCAGCCGTTTTCCCTGCTCTACGGACCGAGAAAAGAATACGACATGGAAACACGGGTCCCTGTGGATGAGCCCCCGGTTTTTGATTCCGGTCCTGTGGAAGAACCTGAAGTCCATGTGCCCGCCCATGACCCGGGACCGGATCCGGAACAGATCCGCCAGGAGGCCTTTGCCCAGGGTTTCGCCCAGGGAAGGGAAGAGGGGTTTCAGGCGGGTGTGGATGAGGCCAGGGAAAAGACGGACCATCTTCTCCTCATTCTTTCGGATGTGGAAAACATGTGGCAGCGGATCGTGAAGGTGTACGAAGAGAAGATCATCGACCTGGTGGCCAGGGTCGCTGAAAAAGTGGTGTACGGAAAGGTCGAGGTGGACAAGGATATCGTGACCCGGGCCATTATGAACGCTTTTGAACAGATCAGGGACCCCGTGTCCGCCACCATCGCCGTCCATCCCCTGGATTACGAATACATGGAAATGGTGAAGGAAGATTTTTTCGAAAAGATCAAAGGCTTAAAGCAGGTGACTCTTGTTTCCGATCCCTTGATCAACCCCGGGGGCTGCCGGATCGAGACGCCCTCAGGTGAGGTGAGCACGTCCATCGAGGAGAGGCTCGAGGCCGTGAAACAAAGCATCATCGATTTGAGCAGGATGTAACCGAGCCATGGATTACCACATCGATTTCGAGAAATACATCAAGGCCGTGGAGCGATGCATCAGCATCGAACTGGAAGGCCGGGTGGTCAAGGTCGTGGGGCTGATCGTGGAGGCCACGGGCCTCAACATGGGCATCGGGTCCCTGTGTTCCATCTATACGGATCATAACGAGGTGATCCTTTCCGAAGTGGTGGGTTTCCGGGAAGACCGGGTGCTTCTGATGCCCTATGGGGATGTGCGGGGCATTCGGGGCGGCAGCCGGGTCGTGCTTCTTGAAAAAGGGCCGGAAGCGGAGGTCGGAGACAGTCTGCTCGGACGTGTTCTCGACGGCATGGGCCAGCCCCTGGACTCCCTGCCCCATCCGGTCCACACGGTCCGCTACCCCCTTTACGGAAAACCGGTGAACCCGCTCCAGCGGAAACCGATCACCGAGCTGATGGATGTGGGCGTGTCGGCCATCAACACGATCATTCCCCTGGGCCGGGGACAGCGCGTGGCCATCATGGCCGGTTCCGGCGTGGGAAAAAGCGTGCTCATGGGCATGATGGCCAAGCACACCGAGGCCGACGTGACGGTGATCGGTCTTGTGGGTGAACGCGGCCGCGAGGTCAAGGATTTCGTGGAACACAATCTTGGAGCAGACGGTCTCAAAAAATCCGTGGTGGTGGCCGCCACCTCCGACACATCGCCCCTGGTCAGGATGCGGGGGGCCTATCTGGCCACCACTATTGCCGAGTATTTCAGGGACCAGGGCAAGCACGTGCTGCTGATCATCGATTCGATCACCCGTTTCGCCATGTCTTCCAGGGACGTGGGGCTTTCCGCAGGCGAACCACCCACGAACAGAGGTTACACCTCCTCGTTTTTCGTGCGGATTCCCATCCTCCTGGAGCGTGCGGGCAACATCGAGGGAAAGGGAAGCATCACGGGGATCTATACCGTGCTGGTGGAAGGCGACGATCTGAACGATCCCGTAGGGGACACGGTCCGGTCCATTGTGGACGGGCACATCGTTTTGTCCAGGAAGCTGGCGAACCGGGGCCACTACCCGGCCATCGAGGTTCTGGAAAGCGTCAGCCGTGTGGCCCGGGACGTGGCGAGTCCGGAGCACATCGAACTCAGGGAACGGACCATACGGATTCTGTCGGCCTATGCGTCGGCAGAGGACATGATCTCCATCGGGGCCTACGCCAAAGGTTCCAATCCGGTGATCGACCAGGCCATCGCCCTTAAACCCAAGCTGGATGAGCTGCTGCGGCAGCCCATGGACCGCAGGGAAAACTGTGCGATAGCGTTGAACAAACTCAAGGCGATCTATTATTCATAAATGAAAAAGTTTCAGTTCAGTCTCAAAGCCCTGCTCAGCTACCGTGAACACCAGGAGCAGATCGCCATGCAGGAACTGGCCAAGTCCCAGAGCGACGTGAACCAGGTGACGGCCTACATCGAGGAGCTGGAGCAAGAGTTTGAAGCGGGAAGAAAAAATCTGGAATACCAGTCTGAACTGGGGATCACTTCCGAGGAACTCCGGCGGTACATCGATTACCTGAACGGACTGGAGCAGCGGAAAGACGAGGCCCTGGACGTGCTGGCAAGGCTGAGGCTCATCGTGGAGAAACGGCGGGCCACCCTTCACACCCGGTCGGTGGAACGCAAGGTCATCACGAACCTGAAGGACAAACGGAAAAGGGAATACGTGGAAGAGTCCCTCAAGTCCGCTCAGAAAGATTCCGATGAAATGGTCCTCCTGAAGGGTTTGATGGACAAGGCCCGGCAGTGGGAGGAGGAAAACGGAAAATGAGGTGTATGAGATGAAGAATAAACGTGCCAACGAGCCGGGAAAAAGGCCTTTCCCCGGAATCTCTCCTTTTGTGGTCCCTCTGGTGCTTCTGATGTTTTTCGCATCGTCTCTGGTACTGGTCAACGAGGGGGGGACTCCCCGTTTCATAAGGTTCCAGATGGCCAGCGCGGAAAATGGAAGTGGAGAAGACCAGAAAGCGGCCGAAGCAGGGAAAGGTGAAGGGGCCGTCGAAAAAAAGGCTGAAAACAAAGAAGCCGAGGCTGAACGAAGGCGTCGCGACGCGGCCCAGGCCCGGCGGGAGCTGGAAGGTCTCGAAGAAAAACGGCTTCAGATCAAAAGGCAGGAAGAAAAGCTGAAAGCTGAACAGATGCGGCTCAGGGCGCTCAAGGTGGAACTGGCGGACAAGATCGCCGAACTCGAGGACATGCACCGGAAAATCGAGGAAAGCCTGAAGAAGATCGAGCGGAAGCGGTCGGAAAAAGAAGTGGTCAGCCGTGAAGCCCAGGACAAGAAGATCAAGCAGCTGGTGAAGATGTACTCGACCATGAAGCCCAAGCAGGCCGGCGTGATTTTCAACAGCATGGACATCGTGATCGCCGAAAAGATCCTCCTGAACATGAAAGGTGACGCCGCAGGCCGGATTCTCGCCTATGTGGAAGGCCCCAGAGCCGCCCTGATCAGCGAACGGCTGGCCATGATCGTGGGCCGGAGCGAAGGGAGGCCGTGAAAGACCTGACCTGCCGACTTTGACCTTGACCTCCGGTTTGTTTTGGTGGAACAATGCCGCTCATGGAAAATCAAACCACACCCCGCCGGGGCCGAGTTGTGAATACCGTCCTTTCCGCCGCCGTTCCCGTGCTGGCCATGTATCTGCTCTGGCTGGCCGCTGTGGCGGTGGTGCTGTTCATGGGATCGTTCCGCTTTTCAGGGTTTATCCTCCCTCTGGTTGTGCCTTTTGCCGTGGCCCTGTTTCTGGGGGTCGCGGCCTTTGCCACGGAGATTTTTCTGGTTTACGCCGATGACGGGCTGGTGGAAATTCCGGCGATCCGGGCGTTTCTTTTTTTATGGACCGGCGCCGTGGCCTTTGGGGTGTACAGCCTCACGGTGAACTGGGGTTTCAAGACGGGATTCAAAGGGCAGGCTGTGGCGGCTCTGGGCACGGTGAACCTCCTGGTGTTCGCCTGCCTTTGCGCCACCTGGATGGCGGCGGCCCTGAAAAAACCCTCGGAACTTGTTCCGGTCTGCGCCGTGGTGGCCCTGGCCGATCTGTTCAGCGTGCTGGCCGGTCCCACCCGGGAGCTGGCCAAAGACATCGCGGCCTACTACGAAAAGGGCATGGAAGGGCCTCCTCCTTTCAGCGATTTCATCCTCATCAAAATTCCTGTTCCGGGCCTCGATGCCCCCATGCCCCTTTTCGGAGTGTCGGACTGGATCATCCTGGCGTTCCTCTGTTCGGCCATGGTCCGCTTCGGACTTTCGGACAGTCTGGCGGGGCCGGGGATCAGCGGAATCAAACGGAAAAAACGCCTGGCCCTCTACGCCCCCGTGGCCGTGCTGGGGCTTGGCTTCGCCGTTCTGGCGGCCCAGGTCAGCGGGATGTTCCTGCCGGCCCTGCCCATCATGGTGGGCTTTTTCCTGGTTCACGGCCTCTGGGCCAACAAGGCCATGCGGCAACTCGATGCCAGGGAATGGCGCCTGATCGCCGGGTTTTCCGCCGTGCTTTTGGCCCTTCTGGCCGCGGGCCTCTTCATGGGATCCTGAAAACAAGGTGACGGAAACATGGTCTTGAAACACAAGAAAATGCGTTGGTGGTTGGCCGCAGGACTTGGGGTGGCCATCCTGGTGTCTCTGGTTGTTTTTTTTCTTGTCCGCCAGGAAAAAAGGGACCGGATCGAATCTTCCCAGACCCTGAACCAGGATCTCCTGCCGCCCTTTCCCGTCAGGGAACTGGACAAAATCTACATCTACAAGGATTCCGAGGGCAAGATCCTGGTGTCTGAAAAACCACCGGAGGGCGTGGATTACCAGGTGGTGGATGTTCCCAGATCCGTTGAGGACCCGGAAGTTCGGCAGAGACGGGTGGATATGGCGAACCAGGCGCGGAAGATCATGAGGGGGCAGGGCGAAGGAGATGGTTCGCCCGAAGACAGGCCGGAACAGGACGACAGGGAACAGCCGGGGGCAACGAGCCTTTCCGGGGCTTCGGCCGGGGATATCCTGTCCCGGTCCAACGCCCTGAGAAAAAAAGCCGCACGGCCTGAAAAATAGACGTTTTTGTCAGTCGCCGGATCTGGAAAGAAACAGGGACTCCAGGTAAAGCTCGATGGAGGCGATGAACAGCAGGCCGTAGCCGAACAGTTCGCTTCCCTCCTCGGCCGCGTTTTTCACGGCACGGATCATGGGCTCGGGGCTCATGATGTCGGTCCACAGGGCTCCCCGCCCGAACAGCCGGGAATACACGAACACCGTGATGAAACCGCAGACAAAATAGCCGAAACTCGGCCGCTTCATGAAAGCCGTGATCGAGGGCAGCAGCTGGTCTTTTTTTCGGGAGACCAGGATCAGGGTCAGGACAAAAATGATCGTGGCGCCTGTCTGCCAGGCCCCGTCGAACAGGTCCGCGTCGAGAAAGGCGTCGCATTCCCGGACAAAGGCGATGCTGGTCATGCCGGCCATCAGGGTGGTCATGGCCGAACTGTCCGGGTTCTTTCTGCCGCTGAGGACCAGGAAACATGTGGCAAGACCCAGCAGGATCAACTGGAACGCTTCGGTGACGGATGCCTCACTGTAGAGATCAGGGCCGTGATGGTAACGGGCCTCCATGGAAAAGGCCAGAACGACGGCTCCGGCGATGAACGAGTAGATCAGGACACGGAGGATTCCGGAGCGTAAGGGTTTAAATGATTCCTGGGTCATGTTGGCCTCACCTGACTGGATGGTTGTATAATAGTGATTGTACCGGTCATCGGGACAATTTATCAAGGCAGGAGCGACTGTCAAGGTTTATGCCGGCCTCGGCGGTGTTTTTTTTGACGTGATTCGATGATTAAAAACCCATCAGGCTTTGAAATCCCGGTAGTGCCCGGTGACCCGGCTCACGTAGTTCCGTGTTTCCTCGGGCATGGTCCTGGTTTTTCTGTCCACGTTGCCGGGACCCCAGTTGTAGGCGGCCAGGGCCTTGCTTGTGTCCCCGTCGTACCGGTCCAGCATCTTTTTCAGGTAGCGTGTCCCCCCCATGATGTTCTCGTAAGGATCGTAAGGGTCTGTTACCCCCATGTCACGGGCCGTTCCCGGCATCAGCTGCATCAGCCCTATGGCCCCTTTGGGCGAGGTGCTGCCCGGCCTGAACCCGCTTTCCGTCCGGATCACGCTGCGGATCAGGTCCTGGTCCACACCGTGAACTTTCGAAGCCTTTTCGATGATCTCGTCGTAGTTGCCACGGGCCATGGAGGAACCGTAGGCTTTTTCCACCCGTTGTTTTTTTGACGGTTGCGGCGACAGACCGTCAGAAACAGGTGCGGACAGGTTTGCCACGGCAGGTCCTTCAGCCGGGGTCTGGGGCATGGCTGGGAGTGGCGCTGCTTCGAGATCCGTGGCGGCCTGGAGCAGGTCTGCGGGATGGGTTTCAGGATTTTCATCCATCATGTCGAGGACGCTCTGGTCCATCATGGCGTCCAGGCGTTTCATGACGAGGCGTGACGCTTCGGCCCTGTTTGTCGCGGTTCTGGCGCCTGAAACCATGCGGTGGAGCATCTGCTCGAAATCGTCAAGGGCCGAAGAACCGGGTTTGCCGGATTCGGGTTTTGAGAAAACGTTCACGCCACGGGCTGCGGTTGCATGGGAGAGGTCCATGGATCTTCCTTTCTGGCTGACAGGGTTGTCATCATCCCGGCCTTGCCGGGTCATGAATCAAACCATATCAATTTTCATACCAGCCAGGTCACCAGAGTCCAGAACAGGGCGATGAACCCGGTGAGGATCAGCAGGGTTTCCAGGAGGAATTCCAGTCTGAACCCGTAAAAATCGCTGTCCCGTTCGTACATGAACAGAAGTCCCAGCATCATCACCGGGAACAGGGACAGAGAGTAGCCCAGGCCGGAAATCAGGCCAAGAGCGCTGGACACGGGAAGGATCACCAGAAGGCCCACGAGAATCCGTTTCAGCAGACGGATGGTTTTTTTCGCCCCCAAGAGCAGGGGAAGGGTTCTCTGGCCCACGATGCGGTCGCCCTGCATGTCCAGGATGTCGTAGAACACCGTCCGGGCGAACACCATGCCTGTTGACAGGAGAAAGGCCGGAATGGTGGCCAGGGTGAAAGACTCTCGTGGGGAGAGTGCCGGGAGCAGGGCCGTGACCACGCCCCAGGCCACGGCGATGAGAAAGGTCTTGGAACCGGGGATGTCGCTGATTTTCCGGTAGTTGTTGTGGCCAAGCCCCCGGGGGAACAGGTGGAGGTTGTACGACAGGCCCATGAGGCTCATGACGATAAGAATGGCGAAGGGAAACGATCCCATCCGGAACACGAGAAAAAGGCCCAGGGCTCCCACGGTGATGGCCAGTGCCGTCATCTGGGTTTTGTATTTCTTGTAGAACTCGGCCCGCTCCGGCTCGTTGTACATGGCCGAGCGGATGGCCGTGAGATGGTTGAGGATGTGCATGGACAGCACGTACATCATGGCCACGATGGCGGGCAGGAAACCGTGTTCGATGCCCTGGAGTTTGGAACAGGCGTAACACAGGCTGCCGGCTCCCAGGGCCAGGTAGAGGTTGGTCCTCAAAAGAAGCTGCTGGATCTCGTACAGCTTTTTACGATGGGGTTTTTTGGTGTTCATCAGCTGGGTGGCCAGATGGTTCTGGACCCGGTTGATGATCCAGTTCGGCGTGGAGGCCCCTGCGGAAATGGCGATGGATTCGGCGTTTGCAAGCTGGCCCATGTCCAGCTCGTCTTCGGTTTCGATGTGCCAGGCCGGTTTTCCCGCCTGAATGGCCAGCTCGGCCAGTCTCTGGGTGTTGCCGCTGTTTTTTCCGCCCACAATGACCACGGCGTCCGAGGCCTGGGCCAGGCTGAGGATCTCGTTCTGGCGTTTTTCCGTGCTGTCGCAGATGGTGTTGAAAAACTCGTAGTGGGGGTGATGGCTTTCGGCCCACTGTTTCACCTGGTCGTAGAACCGGGTGTTCTGGGTGGTCTGGGCCACGATGATGGCCTTTTCGAAAGAAGGAAGGCCGGCAAGGGTCTCCAGGCTGTTCACCACGTGCCCCCGGCCTTCGGCGTACCCGTTGAGGCCCACCACTTCCGGATGGTCGTCGTCCCCGATGATGATGGAGCTGTAGCCTTTTTTCGCGTATTTCCGGATGATCCGCTGGACCTTGATGACCCTGGGGCAGGTGGCGTCCACGATGGTGAACCCGGCAGCCTTGAGTTTTTCGAAGGATTCGGGGGGAACGCCGTGGGCCCGGATCAGGACCGTGCCAGATCCTTTTTCCGGTATCTCGTGGAGCACGGGGATGCCTTTTTCTTCAAGAAGGGCGAGGACCTGGGGGTTGTGGATCAGGGGACCGAAGGTGCAGATCGGTTCGTTCCGGGTGTTGGCCTGGTCCAGGGCGATTTCGACGGCCCGTCTTACGCCCATGCAGAACCCGGCGGTTTTGGCGATGGTGATTTTCATGGATGACCTTCGATCAGGGCCGGCTCAGCATGGAAAGAACCCGTTCCAGGTCCGAGTCGCTGTAGAATTCGATTTCAACCCGTCCTTTTTTACCTTTCCGGTTGATCTGGACTTTGGTGCCGAAATCACGGGACAGTTTTTCCGAAAGACGGGTGAAGTACAGGGCGTCCGTGCCCGGGTTTTCCGGTTTGGCCGGTTCCTGGGGGCTTTTCATCCGGCGGATCAGGTTCTCCGTCTCCCGGACCGACAGGTTTTTGGCGATCACGGTTTTCCAGGCCTTGTCCTGCTGGGCGGGGTTTTCAGCTCCCAGAAGGGCCCGGGCGTGACCCATGCTGATCTCCTGGCGGTTGATGCTTTCCTTGATATGGAGGGGGAGCTGGCGGAGCCGGAGGAAGTTGGCCACGGCCGGGCGGCTTTTTCCCACCTTGGCCGCCACCTGGTCCTGGGTGAGGCAGAACTCGTCGATGAGCCGCTGGTAGGCGTCCGCCTCTTCCATGGGGGTGAAATCCTCCCTCTGGATGTTTTCAACGATGGCCATTTCCAGCATTTCGCTGTCGGTCAGGTCTTTCACCACCACGGGAAGGGTTTCGAGCCCGGCCATCTTCGAGGCCCGGAGTCTTCTTTCTCCGGCCACCAGTTCGTATCCCGCGTCGGCCTTCCGCACGATAAGCGGCTGGATGATCCCCTGTTCCGTGATGCTCTGGCACAGGGCAGACAGCTCCTCGTCGGGAAAAATCCTCCGGGGCTGGTAGCGGTTGGGCTCGATCAGGTTGATGTCGCACATGAAGAAGTCGGAACTGCCATCGGAAGCCATGTCCGGTTCGGGGATCAGAGCGCTCAGACCTCGGCCAAGGCCCTGCTTTTTCCGTGTCTTTGGATTTTTCAAATCAGCCATTTTCAACCTTCAGAAAGGATGTCTAAGATGCCATCCGGATTCGGGAACGAGGGGTTACCGGGCCACCACTTCCCTGGCCAGGGCCATGTAACATTTGGCGCCGACGGATGCTCCGTCGTAGGTGAAAATCGGTTCGCCGAAGCTGGGGGCCTCGCTGAGCCTGACGCTCCGGGGAATCCGGGTGGCGTAGACCAGGTCCTTGAAATGTTTTTCCGCTTCCTCGGCCACCTGGAACGACAGGTTGGTCCGTTTGTCGAACATGGTGAGGAGGATGCCGTTGATTTTAAGCGGAGGGTTCAGGCTCTGCTTGATCCGCTTGACGGTCTGCATTAGCTGGCTCAGGCCTTCCAGGGCGTAAAATTCGCTCTGGAGGGGGACCAGTATGGAATCCGCCGCCGCCATGGCGTTCAGGGTGAGGAGGCTTAAAGAAGGCGGACAGTCGATGATCACGTAGTCGTAGCTGTCCAGAATGCCTGAAAGGAAGTTCTTCAGGATCAGTTCACGACCTGCGTCGGACATCATTTCCACTTCGAAGCCGATAAGCTCAACCCGGGAAGGAACGATATCGAGGTTTTCGATGCCGCTGGGCACAATGGTGTCTTTGACCGGAACGTCACCGATCAGCCCATGGTAGAGCGTTTTTTTGATGGAGGATTTGTCGATGCCCACGCCTGTGGTGGCGTTGGCCTGGGGATCACAGTCCACGAGCAGGGTTTTTTTCGACAGTTGGGCCAGGGCGGCCGATACGTTGATCGCCGTTGTCGTCTTGCCCACTCCGCCTTTCTGATTCGCCACACATATTGTCTTTGCCATAGTGGCGCAAAGACTATCATAAAAAATCACATTTGCAAATAAAATATCAAGGAACGGAAAAGGGTGGAAAGGGTCCTGGGATAGCTGGGATTGTATTGCGCAACATATTGATAAAACACTTAAAAATAAATTTTGAATCAACCGGTTGAAAAGAGCTGGAAAAGGGGGAGGGCGTGGAGGGTGTCCGGTCATGTGTCATGATGTCCCTGACCTTGCCTGAACAGCGTTTTAGGATCTGGCGGAAAAAAAATACCTGTGCTAAGGCAGTGAAACCTGTTTTCACATCAACCACCACTGTTTAAAAAGGATAGGAGAAGAAAAATGAAGAGGCTTCATCAAGGATTGGTCGTAAAAGGTCTGGCCGCCGCGGCGCTTGTTCTTTGTCTGGCCGGGACAGCCCTGGGCTTCGGGCATTACACACCGGGCGTTGAAGGTATCAACGCGGGCTCGGCTCCCCCCCAGGGTTTTCATTACAGTATCTACAACCTGTACTACACCGCCGATACCATGACCGATGACAGGGGGCGTTCGGTGAGTCCCGATCCGGGATTCGACCTCTCTGTTTTCGCCATGGCCCACCGGTTCACCTACATCACGGGCACCAAGATTCTCGGGGCCGACTATGGTTTCGACGCCATTGTTCCCCTGGTGAGAACCGATCTGTCCATCGACGCCTTTGGTCTGGACGACGACAGTTTCGAAATCGGGGACATCTGCCTGGAACCCCTGATCCTGGGCTGGCACACCCCTCGCTGGGATGTGACGGCCGCCGTGGGTTTCTATGCCCCCACAGGGTCCACCAGTGAACAGACGTCTGCGGGCAAGGGCCACTGGTCTATCATGGAAAGCCTGGGCGCCACCTATTATTTCGACGACGCCCGGACCACCTCCTTTTCCCTGCTGACCCGCTGGCTCCAGAACGGCGAGACCCGTGAAACCGGCGTCACCCCTGGTGCGGACATGGTGGCCGAGTACGGCCTGGGGAAAATGTTTCCCCTCAGCCAGACGGCTAACGTTTCCGTGGGTCTGGTGGGTTATTCCTACCGCCAGCTTGACGAGAATTCAGGGGACGGCCCGGCCGACACCCGCTATTCGGGCCATGCCGTGGGTCCTGAAGTCCGGGGGATGGTGTTCAAGCCCTTTCCCATGCAGGTCAGCCTCCGCTGCCTGTTCGAATACGCCACGGAAAACAGCACCGAAGGCCAGAGCGCCTGCCTGACCCTCATCGGCTCGTTCTGATGTGAGGGGTTTGAAATAAGTTCCTTAGGGCAGTCCGGTTCAACGGCCTGCCCTTCCTTATTAAAGTATCAGTGATTCAGGGTCTGGCCGAAGAAATGAATCCGGTTGGCCCCGCCCCTGAGAATCAGCCCGCCACCCTCGGACCCGTCATCGTAAACCGACGATCCCAGCATGATGATCTTTCTATTGCCCATGTTTAAATTGGCGTTCAGGTCCACGGTCCCCCGTTTGAATTCGGGATTGTCGTAAATCTGGGCGTTTCCGTGGACATGGACCCGGTTGGCGCCGCCCCTGAGGATCAGCCCGCCGCCCTGAGATCCGTCATCGTAGATCGACGATCCGAGCATGGTGATTCTCTTGTTGCCCATGTTGAGGTTGGCGTTCAGATCCACGGTCCCCCTCGGGAACTGGAAATGGTCGTACATGATCGCGTTGCCGTGAACGTGGACCCGGCTGGCTCCGCCTTTAAGAATCAGCCCTCCACCCTGGGACCCGTCATCGTAGATCGACGAACCCTGCATGATGATCTTTTTCGAACCCAGGTTCAGGCTGCCGTCAGGCTGGACGTAGGAGGCCAGACGTTTCAACCGGACGATTTCATCCTGGCTGAACACATCGGTTCCCGCAGCGATGGTGGACACGAGAACGAGGACGGAGAGGCATCCGATAAGAAAACTTTTCACATCGATTTTGTTTTTCATAACGCTCCTTTGTCTGAATGTCTGGAAATAAAGGGCTCATGCCGGAGGGAAGGGGAAAGTGGGTTCCCCTTTGTTGAACCATATTAAACGGTGAAAACCGGATCATGCAAGATGAAATGTGCCTGGTGTCAAAATGCACGGCTTCGGTGGCCCCTTTGCAATTATTTAATGCCATGGAATTTTGTTTGTGAATCGCCAAACCCTCGTGTATGATGGCCAAAAAACGTCATCGAGTCCCAGTTACCGGGCTTTTGCGGGCCTCTGGCCGTTTGATTCGGCCAGGTTCTTCCGGCAGCCGTTCGCGTTTTCCCGGACCACCGGAACGACGCCCTGGAATTCAGACGGACCTTGCCCGATTTTTCAAAAAAACGACGGACTGAAACCCCCTTGCCCTCCGTGCCGGGGAGCCATGACCTGAACCACCGGAACCGGGTTTTAACCCGCCACATCCGGGAACGGGCGCTTTCTCATAAAAAATACTGGTTTGATTTGGAGTGACCATGAGTGCAAGATTCCACACCTGTGTCCTGAACACCGGTCCGGCCCGCCGGTTCCGGCTTTTTTGGTTTCCGGTCGTTTTCTTTCTCGTTTTGTGGGGGCTCAACGTTCCCGCCCTTGACGCCGGAGAGAACGGCTCAAATCCAGCCTCGGGAGCCAGGGTGCTCTTGTACCACCGGTTCGGGCCCAAGGTGGCGGACAGCATGACCGTGACAACACCGGTGTTCGCGTCCCACCTGGATTATCTGAAAACCAAGGGTTACACGGTGGTACACCTGAGAAATCTGGTGAACGCCTTTCTTCGCAAAGGACCGGCCCTTCCGCCCAGGTCCGTGGCCCTTGTGGTGGATGACGGGCATATCAGCGTGTTCACGGACATGCTGCCCCTGGTCCGGAAATACCGGTATCCGGTCACCCTGTTCATCTATCCTTCAGCCATAAGCAACGCGTCCTACGCCATGACCTGGGACCAGCTGCGGGATCTTAAAAAAACAGGATTGTTCGACGTCCAGTCCCACGGGTACTGGCATCCCAATTTCAAGATCGAAAAGAAACGGCTGAGCTCCGTCGATTATGAAAAATTCGTCGACATCCAGCTGGCGAAAAGCCGCAAAACGCTGGAGAAGAAAGTGGGCGGGCCTGTGGACATGATCGGCTGGCCTTTCGGGATTTATGACGATTACCTGATTTCACGGGCCGTGAAAGCCGGGTATGTGGCGGGCTTTTCCATTGAGGCCCATCCAGTGAGAGCAACGGACGGGGCATTGAAACTGCCCCGGTATCTATTGACAAACGCTAACAAAGGCAGGGATTTTGAATGGATTTTCAGAGACTGAGACAGGGACACCCGGTAAACCGGACGGGGATGTCTTCGTGGATTCGCGGCTGCCGGTTAAAGGTCTTGCTGTTTTTGCTGTGGCTCCCCATAGCCGTCGCCGGATGCGGGGAAGGGGTGGTGGAGGAAAAGGACAAACCCCATGACGACCCGCCTCCGGCCGTATCGCTGCCTGCAACGGGAAAGGTTCTGGACGCCCTGTCCGGGCAGCCCATAGCGGACGCCCTGGTGACGATGGACAGGCGGGAGGTGGTTCATGCGGACCAGAACGGTCAGTTTCCTTTGAAACAAGGCCTGACCCATGTGGCGGCCCGGGCCATCGGCCACACCCGGGCGGAGATGGATCTGGATCCCGCAAAGCCTGACGCTCCCGTGGAACTGAAATTGAATCCCGTGAGTCCCAAGGCCCTTTACCTCACGGTATACGGCATCGGCAGCAAGCTGATCCGGAACAGGGCCCTTGATCTCATTGACAGCACCGAGCTGAACGCCCTGGTCATCGACGTGAAGGGAGACCGGGGCTTCATTCCCTACCCCAGCGCCATCCCCCTGGCCAAAGAGATCGGCGGGCAGAAGATCCGGCTGGTCAAGGACATGAAAGACATGGTCCAGAGTCTCAAGGACCGGGGGATCTACACCATCGCCAGGGTCGTGGTGTTCAAGGACGATCTCCTGGGAAAGGCCCGGCCGGAGCTTGCCATCAAGAAACCCGACGGCTCTCTGTTCAAGGACAGGGAAAAGCTGGTCTGGGTGGATGCGTCGCGTAAAGAGGTCTGGGATTACAACATCGACATCGCGGTCGAGGCGGCCCAGTTCGGGTTCGACGAGATCCAGTTCGATTACGTGCGTTTCCCCGACCACAAGGGCCTGGTGTTTTCCGTACCCAACACCGAGGAAAACCGGGTGAAGAACATCACGGGCTTTCTGGCCGAAGCCAGGCGACGGCTGGAACCGTACAACGTGTTTCTTGGCGCCGATATCTTCGGCTACGTGGTCTGGAACCAGAATGACACCCACATCGGCCAGAAAATCGACCAGTTGGGCATGGTGGACTATATCTGCCTGATGCTTTACCCCTCGGGCTTCCACCTGGGTATCCCCAAGTACAGGAACCCGGTGGCCAATTCCAACCGTATCGTTTATCTGTCCCTGAAAAAGGCCCAGGACAGGTCCGGTCTTCCCCCCGTCCGGTTCAGGCCCTGGCTTCAGAGTTTCCGGGATTACGCCTTTGACCGGCGTTTCTTCGACGGCCAGGAAATCCGGGAACAGATCAAGGCTTCCGAGGAATTCGGCTCCAACGGGTGGATGCTCTGGAATCCCAGGAACGCCTACAAGGCGGACGGCCTGGCCAAAGAGTCGAAAGTGACACCCAAGGTTACGAAGAGGGTTGTATCACGCTGATCAATCTGGGCTGGTTCCATGGTATCCAGTGGATACGGCCTGGTTTGACTTTTCTGGGTAAAAAAGAAACAGTTTCCGGGGATGATCTGGTCTTGGGAAGAGACCTGAAGACGGCGTGATGTTGGCGGTATTATTTAAATATAATTAAAACAATACGTTGTGAATTAATTATTTTTAATAAACAGAAGTGGCACAGGGGTTGCTCTTACAAGAAACCGACGATGCGTTCATGAACGTTGAAACCATGACGGCCATGAATGAATTGAAGGCTCCTCCTCAACCGGGACTTGCCGGGAGCGGGTCGAAATGGCCGATCCGCTTCCGGCACCTCGGATGACCAG
>CAZWTY010000009.1:0-72086 GCA_964637565.1 uncultured Desulforapulum sp. | reverse complement strand
GCCTCCGGCGGCCCTTCCGGGGGACCAGATTTTAAAAATCTGGACAAATGGATTTAGATCGAAAGCTCAATAAGCGGCGTTATCGTTTCCGGCAAAATATGTTTGTCAAACTTTTCAAAAGTTTGGCTCCCGGCAGGGCCGCCGGAGGCAAAAAGCCGAAAACGTTCTTAAAAAAAATAACAGATTGAAATCACGATAAAGACCAACCAACCAAGGAGAGAAGACCATGACCGATCAACAGAAACTGGACGCCCTGTGTGTCAACACCCTGCGGACCCTCGCCATGGACGCGGTGGAAAAGGCCAACTCGGGGCATCCCGGAGCGCCCATGGGCCTGGCCCCTGCGGCCTACGTCCTTTTCACCCGGCACATGTTGCATAACCCGAAAAACTCGGCCTGGCCGGACAGGGACCGTTTCGTTCTTTCAGGCGGCCATGCGTCGGCTCTTCTTTACAGCGTGCTGCACCTCACCGGCTACGGCCTCAGCCTGGACGACCTGAAGAATTTCCGCCAGTGGGGCAGCAAGACCCCGGGGCATCCCGAGTACCGCCACACCAACGGCGTGGAAGTCACCACCGGTCCCCTGGGCCAGGGCGTGGCCAACGCCGTGGGCATGGCCATGGCCGAACGCCATCTGGCGGCCCGGTACAACCAGCCGGGGCACACCATCGTGGACCATTACACCTATGTGATGTGCGGTGACGGGGACATGATGGAAGGGGTCGCCGCCGAAGCCGTATCTCTCGCGGGACACCTGGGTCTCGGCAAACTGATCTGCCTTTACGACGACAACGGGATCTCCATCGAAGGCAAGACCGACATCACCTTCACCGAAGACGTGGAAGCCCGGTTCAAGGCCTGCAACTGGAACACCATCAAGGTTGCCAACGGCAACGATCCCGACGCCATCGACGCGGCCATCACGAAAGCCAAAAGCCAGGACGAGAAACCCACCCTGATCCTGATGAAAACCAACATCGCCTACGGCAGCCCCGGCAAACAGGATACGGCCGACGCCCACGGCGCGCCTTTGGGTAAAGAGGAAATCCGGCTGACCAAGAAAAATCTGGGCTGGCCCGAGGACGCCGAGTTTCTCGTTCCCGAGGAAGCGGCCGCCGTGTTCGCCCGCTGCATCGAAAAAGGGGCCGAGGCTGAAAACCTCTGGCAGGCCCGTTTCAACGCCTACGCCAAAGCCTATCCCGAGCTCACCAAACTCTGGGTGGACGGGGTCAGCGGTTTTCTCACCTTCGGCTGGGATAACGACCTTCCCGCCTTCGCCCCCACGGACGCAGCCATCGCCACACGGGCCGCGTCCGGCAAGGTTCTGAACGCCATCGCGGAAAAACTTCCGGCCCTTATCGGCGGAAGCGCCGATCTCGCGCCGTCCAACAACACGTTCCTGAAAAACGACAAGGAATTCCAGAAAGGCTCCTACGACGGGCGGAACATCCGTTTCGGCGTCCGCGAGCACGCCATGGGCGCCATCATGGCCGGGATGTTCGTCCACGGCGGCGTCCGTCCCTACGGCGGAACCTTCCTGGTGTTCGCCGACTACATGCGCCCGGCCATCCGTGTGGCCAGCCTGATGCACCTGCCCCTGATCTACGTGTTCACCCACGACAGCATCGCCGTGGGCGAGGACGGCCCCACCCACCAGCCCGTGGAACATGTGGCTTCCTTGCGCGCCATTCCCAACCTCACGGTGATCCGTCCCGGCGACGCCTCGGAAACCCTGGACGCCTGGAAAGTGGCCCTGAAGCTCACCGACGGTCCCACGGCCCTGATCCTGAGCCGCCAGAACCTGCCCGTGTCCGACCGGAGCAAGTCCGAAGGGTCGGTGCGGAGCGGCGCCTACATCCTGAAGAACGCCGAAGGAACACCCGACGTGATCCTTATCGGTACGGGCTCCGAACTCCACCTCTGCGTCCAGGCGGCCGACATCCTGGCCGAAAAAGGCGTGAAGGCCCGTGTGGTCAGCATGCCCAGCTGGGAGTTGTTTGAAATGAACCAGCAGAACTACAAGGACTGGGTCCTTCTTCCCGACGTGAAGAAACGCGTGGTGGTGGAGGCGGGCATCAGCATGGGCTGGGAAAAATACGTGGGCGACGAGGGTGTGATCATCGGCGTGGACACCTACGGCGCCTCGGCCCCGGGAGGAACTGTGCTTAAAAACTACGGGTTCACCGTGGACAACGTGGTGGAAAAAACCCTCAAACTCCTGGGCCGGGACTAACGGCCTGAAGAACCTGTAAAAAAAATGAAAGGGGCGGTTTCCGCCCCTTTTTTTGTCGTTGCTTTGCCCGAGGAATTTCCTTGGCTCAGGCGGTTGCCAGGGTTTTCCGGATTTTTTCTGACAAGGTCTCTTTCGTGAAGGGCTTCTGGATGAAAGGATGGATGATGGACACCAGTGATTCAAACTCCGGTCAGACTGATTCCGAAGATGTCCGGCAACGGTTACGGGATGCGGAGCTGAAGGCCGAACTGTTCCGGCGGATTTTCGAGAAATCCACGGCCCCGTCCATTGTTATCGAAGACGACATGACCATTTCCCTGATCAACGAGAAACTCGAGGAACTGCTGGGGTACTCCCGGCAGGAAATCGAGGGCAAGGTCAAGTGGTCGCGGTTCGTTTACCGGGAAGACCTGGAGCGCATGATGGCGTTCCACAGGAAGCGGCGGATCGATCCGGCCAACGCCCCCGAAGAATACGAATGCCGCCTGATGAACCGGGAAGGTGAGGTTTACGACATCTGGATCAAGCTGAACATGATCCAGGGGACCACCAGCCTGGCGACCCTGGTGAACGTGACGTCCCGCAAACAGGCCGAAAAAAACCTCAAGCTTCGTGAAGACGAGCTGAGGGTCATCGTGGAGAACTTTCCCGGCCACATCTACACCTGCCACAAGGACTACACCCTGGAATTCATGAACGGCCGCCTCGCGGACAAGGTCGGCGGAGATGCGGTGGGCACGCCGTGTCATTCGGCCATCTTCCGGCGCAAAACGCCCTGTCCCTGGTGCCGGATGGAAGAGGTCTTAGGGGGAGGCATCGTCCGTGACGAATTCCTGAACCCCATGGACAACCGCTGGTACGCGGCGGTATCCACCCCGATTTACGCCACGGACGGGGTTGTTCTGAAACGCCAGACCATGCTCACCGATATCACCGACCGGAAAATCGAGGAACAGAGGTTAAGGGACAGTGAAACAAGCCTCAGAAAGGAAAACCTGCGGCTGAAATCCACCCTGAACGAACGCTACAGATTCGGGGACCTGATCGGTAAAAGTCCGGAAATGCAGGCTGTCTACGAAATGATCGTGAACGCCGCCGCCTCGGAGGCCAATGCGATCATCTATGGCGAATCGGGAACGGGAAAGGAGCTGGTGGCCCGTGAAATCCACCGGTTGAGCGACCGGGCGAACAAGCCGTTCATCCCCGTCAACTGCGGGGCCATCCCTGAAACGATCATGGAAAGTGAATTTTTCGGATACAAAAAAGGGGCATTCACCGGTGCGGTCCAGGACAAGCAGGGCTACCTGGACCTGGCGGACCAGGGCACCCTGTTTCTCGACGAACTGGGGGAGATCAGCCCGGCCATGCAGGTCAAGCTTCTCAGGGCCATCGAAGGCAACGGCTTCATCCCCCTGGGGGGCAAGGCCACCCGGCATCCCGACCTTCGGATCATCGCCGCGACCAACCGGGACCTGACCCAGCTGATCCGCCAGGGACGGATGCGCGAGGATTTTTATTACCGCATCCACATCATCCCGATCCAGCTTCCCCCCTTGCGCAACCGCACCTCGGACATCGCCCTGCTTGTCGAGCATTTCCTGAAACGCTATCCGGCTTCCCCGGACCGGCCCCCCATCACGCCGGCCGTGCTCGAAACCTTTCAGCGTTATCCCTGGCCCGGCAACATCCGGGAACTCCAGAACGTGCTCCATCGCTACATCACCCTGAAAACCATCGGTTTCCCTGAAAATGTCCGGGGGCTGCCCTCTGTGCCCGAGACAACGGAACGTGTCGCCCTTGCTCCCCAGCAGGCCGGGGCGGACCTGAAGGCCGTGGCCGCCGATGCGGAACGGCTTCACATCCAGCGAATTCTCGATCAGACGAAATGGCACCGGGGTGAGGCGGCCCGCTGTCTGGGCATCAACCGGCGGACCCTGGAACGCAAGATGAAAGCCTACCGTCTGGGTCGGTTTGAATAAAATGCCGCAGATTGCGTCATAAATGCCGCATCGAAACATATCACAACAATTCAAGACGATAAGCTTGATGAACCGCCCACATGCGGCATTTGTGCCGCATGTGGTGTTCGATGAAACATCCGCGTTCCATCCCCGCTATTCTCTTTAAATCCAATAAAACCGGCATATTGAAATGGTGTTGCCCGCCATGGCACAGCCCTTGCTCATCATGAAGTCAACCCGTCAACATTTATCCCACAAGAGGTGAGCATGATTCAAAGCGAGTATCAGAGAAAATGCGTGGATGCGAAAACAGCCGCCAATCAGGTCAGATCAGGAGACTGGGTGGATTACGGAAATTTTCTGTGCGGTCCCGCGGCCATGGACCAGGCTCTGGCGGCGAGAGCCGGAGAGATACGGGGCGTGAACATCAGGGCCGTGGGCTATCCCGGAATTCCCAAGGTGGCCCTGGCCGATCCCGCCGGAGAAAGCTTCAATTACAGCAGCTGGCATTTCAGCGGCGGAGAGAGGTACCTTCACGACCTGGGCATGTGCAGCTACATTCCGGTGCTGTACCACGAAGGCAACCGGATCTACGACGAAGGGGACCTGAAAACCGATGTGTTCATGGTCAAAACAGCGCCCATGGACAAGGCCGGTTACTTCAATTTCGGCCTGGCCAACTCCATCCAGTACAGCCAGGCGCGGCGGGCGAGAACCGTGATCGTCGAAGTCGACCAAAACATGCCGGTCTGTTGCGGAGGTTACGACGAAGCCATCCACCTTTCGGAGGTCGATTTCATTGTGGAAGCGGACAACCCGCCGCTGGTCTGCTTGCCGGAAACGCCGGTCTCAGAAATCGACCGGGCCATCGCCGCCCATGTGGTCCACGAAATCGAAGACGGCGCATGCCTCCAGCTGGGCATCGGCAGCCTTCCCAACACCATCGGGAAAATGATCGCCGATTCGGATCTGAAGGACCTGGGCGTTCACACGGAAATGCTGGTGGACGCTTATGTGGACATGTATGCGAGCGGCCGGATTTCCAACCGGAAGAAAGCGGACAACCCGGGGAAAATGGTCTACACCTTCGCCCTGGGAAGCCGAAAGCTCTACGACTTTCTTGACAGGAATTCCGCCTGCGCCAGCTTTCCCGTAAGCTATGTGAACAACCCCCAAAGGATCGCGGCAAACGACCGGGCCGTGTCCATCAACAACGCCGTGGAAGTGGACCTTTACGGGCAGGTCTGTTCCGAATCGTCGGGTTTCCGCCAGATTTCCGGCACAGGCGGGCAGTTCGACTTCGCCTACGGAAGTTTCCATTCCAAAGGCGGCAAATCCTTCATCTGCCTGGCCTCCACCCAGATGAGAAAAGATGGCGCCGTGGTCTCCCGCATCCGCCCGTTCACAGACCACGGAACCATCGTGACCCTGCCCAGAACGGTGGTCCACTATGTGGTCACGGAATACGGCATCGCCTGCCTCAAGGGAAAAACCACCTGGGAGCGCGCCGAAGCCCTGATCAACATCGCCCACCCCGATTTCCGCGAATCCCTGATCCGCAGCGCGGAAGAGATGAACATCTGGAAGCCGACCTACACAAAGTCCGGATTCACCGCGCCCGAGGACATGAGGCTTGCCGGCTGATCCGGGGTTTTACTGTGAGCCACGGAAAACACGGACAGAACGGAAACCTGAATGATGACAGGGGACCATGCATGAACAGTGGTTTTTATCGATGGTCGTTTGAACCGGCATTCAGAGGCTGAAGCCGGGTCTGGATCTCGCGGAAGCGGGCTTCGGTGATGGGGTAGAAACCGATGACAACCATGGCGATGAGCTGGCAGGCGCAGGGAACCAGGGCATAGAGAATTTTGAGCGCAAGGATCGTCATGGGACTCTGGGCGGCATCGGGGGTGTAGCCGGTCCGGCCCAGCAGCCACAGGCCAAGGCCCACCCCCAGGGCGGCGGCCAGTTTTTTGGATACGGACCACAGGCCGATGTAGCGGCCTTCACGCCGTCTGCCGGTGATCAGTTCGTCGTAGTCGATCACGTCGGCCTGGATGGACGACGGCAGGACCAGCCCCGCCCCGAACCCGATGCCCGAAATGGCCACCAGCACCCCGTAAACCGCTTCATCGCCCGGCCCGAGGAAAAACACACCCAGGAAGGCCAGGGTGTTGATCATCATGGCGCCGATCCAGGCCGCTTTCTTTCCCGTTTTGCGGGACAGCCCCACCCAGACGGGAATGAAGGCGATGCCCACCACGAAGTACAGGGCCAGAAACAGCTCCGCCCGATTTGAATGCAGCACGTACTCCACATAATAAAGGATCAGCGTCGCCGGAAGGTTGCTGCCGATGGCGCTGACGGTATACGCCGAAAGCAGAATCACAAAGGGCCGGTTCCGGAACACCCCGGCATACCCGGCCCAAAAGGGTTCGGCCGGTGCGGTCTCAATGCGGATTTTTTCCCGGATGCGCCACACGCAAAAAAAAGCGGCGGCAAGGACCAGAGGCCCGTACATCAGGGCCAGGGCCGTGAACCGGGCCCGTTCGTGATCCGGCAGTCCCAGAAGACCCAGGACCAGCGACGACAGGGACGGTGAGGCGGCGGCAAAAAGGGTGCCGACAATGAGAAAGCCGTCCCTCCATGCGAAAATTGTGGTCCGTTCATGATAATCATCGCTCAATTCCGGCCCCAGGGCCTCGTAGGGCACGGTTATCAGGGTCCAGAACAGGAAAAGGGAAAACAGCCACCCGGCAAATCGGAGAACCTGATCGTTACCCGGAGCCTCCGTCGGGGTGAACAGAAAGTACAGAGAAAAGGTGAGGCCTGCCGCCCCCAGGGCGATCAGGGGACGCCGCCGTCCCCAGGGCGTCCGGATCTCATCGGAAAGGTGGCCGATCAGGGGGTCTGTGACCGCGTCGAACAGGCGGACCGCCATCAGAAGCACACCCACGACGGCGATGTCCATGCCCACCGTATCTGTATAGAATTTCGGGAGGAACACGTAGATGGGAATCCCGATGACCGCCAGGGTAAAGGCGGGAAAGGCGTAGGCCAGGCGGACGGACCAGGGCACCTTTGCAGCTGCGGCGGTCATGGTTTTACTCCGAGCAGGCGGTCACGGAAGTCGGGGTCGATGGGTTTTTCACCCAGCCACACGCCGAACAGGGCTTTGGCGAAATCAAGTCCCGGAAGCGTTCCCGCCACCTTCCCGTTCAGGGCAAGCTGGGTTCCCCGGTCGGGGTGGTAATACAACGAGTAACGGTCATTGGGCCTCACATCGGCATACAGGGCGTTCAAGGTGTTCAGGCGGTTTTCCAGGGACGCAAAGGTTTTCGCATCAACAGCTTGCTGTATCATGCGGGTGGTGGCCTCGGCAAAATCAGCGGCCGAAATGGACACCTTGTATTCGAGCACCAGGTATTTTGGCACAGGCCCCAGGGCCTGGTTCGCCGGGGTGTCCGCCGGCAGATAAAAGGCCCCGGCATAGCCTTTGACAACAAGCAGGTACCGTTGAAGGGAGGTGCCTTTGAGAAAAAGCCGGGACCCGTCCAGGGTGACGCTTCGGGAAAATTCGCTGCCGTCCACACGAACGCTGGCCGCCGCGACCGGGCCGGGGGCCAGGCTCAGCAGCACCAGAATCCAAAGGATATGGGTTGTTCGGATTAAGGCCATGGCCGTTTCTCCCTGACCATGGTTCCCAGGGCCTGAAAAAGGGCATGGCGATCCGTCTCCGTTTCACGGGTGTGCCTGAACACATGGGTGACCCGGGGCGTCCGGTCCAGCCAGAACAGGCCGCTCGACAGCCGGGCCTCCGGGGCCTGGGCCAGCCAGACCAGGGTGTCGGCTCCCTCTTCCGGCGTTCGCAACACCGGGTCGGTGAGCCGGTAAAAACCGGGCAAAGCCTCCTTGATACCGGGAGTCCTCACCCAGCCCGGATGCATGGCGTGAACCGTGATGTTTCTGGGAGAAAGCTCTTGGGCCCAGTGTTCGGTCAAAATCACCAGACCCCGTTTGGCCCGGGCATAGGCTTTGGTGCCGTCGTAAGGTTCGTTTTGAAACAGAAGATCGTTCGTCACGATGCCCTGGGTGTACATGCCTCCGGAGGACACACTGATGATCCGGCCTCCGCCCGAAGCCTCGAGGGCGGGAATCAGGCGGCATGTCAGGGCATAGGGGCCGAGCAGGTTTACCGCGAAACTTCGTTCGAACCCCTCGTCCGTTTCCTGCCGGGTGGGATAAAGGGCCCCCGCATTGTTGATCAGGACGTCAATGCTTGTTTCCTCGGACAACAATTCGTCGGCCAGTCGGTCGATATCCCGGAGAAGGCTCATGTCCGCCGTGAACAAGCGGATGGTGTCGTTACCGGTTTCATGGGCAATGCGCCGACGGACCTCCTCCGCCTTTTCCGGGTTTCGCGCCACCAGGATCAATCGCGCGCCCCGGTGGGCGATCATGCGGGCCGCGTCAAGACCGATGCCCGAGGTGGCCCCGGTGATGACGACGGTCTTGCCGGCAAGCGACTCCACAACCGGAGCAAACCGGCGCCGTGCCCAGGCGTAACCGAAGCGCGTGAACGCCGGCAGGCCGCCCGCCACCGAACGATCGAGCAGACTGGAAAGGCCGCCGATCCGGGGCGCCGTCGGTCTTCGGTTGAACGCCTCGCCAAGACCCCGGACGGCCGCCGTGCCGATCCGTTCGAGAAGGGGCCGGAGCATCCGGGCCACGTGGGACCGGAACCCTTCGAAGTCCATGTCGGCCCGGTAGGTGATCCGGGTTTTTCGGGGTCCCAGGGCCTGGAAGGTCAGAGTGTCCACGGCGGAAAAAGACTGTCCCCGGCCCTCAACGACGATTTTTGAGGGTTTTTCCAGCACGGAAAGGGTGTAGGTCATGGATACCGGGAACGGTCCGTATCGCAAGTCCAGCGCGTAGCGGGTGCCCACCGCCGTTTTTCCCGGCGTGATCTTCCGGGCCCTGACAACGCCGGGGTCCCACTGCTCGATGGTGCTGAAATCACTGAGGTAATCAAACACCTCATCGATGGGCCTGTCTGCGATCACATCGCGTTCAAGGGTCAGGGTCATGGTGGTTCCTTCCTCATAAACAGCGGGCTATGGGTTTTGCCCGTAAGATTGACAGGTTAGGTATGAAAGAACATGATCATCAAATTTCGAAATGCAACGAAGGACTGAAAACTTTTTTTTGCTCGGATTTTTAATTGTATTTTACGATCGGCATGATAAAATTCCAACCGCATTTCAAACCGCTCTGACAATCCGGCATCACTTATCACTCTTTCTTTTTTCATCGCACGTCCGGATTGAGCGCCACACCGGAATCACAGGACACGACAGGACAAACACCATGAATGAACGGAAGACCATTGCCGTGATCGGAGGCGGTGTGTCGGGCGTGACCGCGGCCTACCTGCTTCAGGACAGTCACCACATCACCCTGTTTGAAAAAAACGATTACGTGGGCGGGCACACCCATACCGTGACCCTGCCCTCGGGACCGGACCGGGGCCTTCGGGTGGACACGGGCTTTATCGTGATGAACGACAAGACCTATCCCCTGTTGACCCGTTTTCTCGATGCCCTAAAGGTGAAAACGGAGAAAACGGACATGTCCTTCAGTTATTACTGCAGGAAAACCGGGTTTCAGTATGGCTCGTCAAGCCTTGACAGCGTTTTCGCCCAACGCTCCCATCTGCTGAGCCCCCGATTCTGGATCTTCCTGAAAGACATCCTCCGTTTTTTCAAGGAGGCCCGCTATGGGCTTCAGACCGGCGCCTTCAAGGGGCTTTCCCTGGAAGGCTTCCTCAGATCCAGAGGGTTTTCGGACACGTTCCGGGACAACTACCTCCTGCCCATGTCCGCGGCCATCTGGTCGGCCTCCTACAACGACATGGGCGAGTTTCCCATGGAAGCGTTTGCCCGGTTCTATGAAAACCACGGGCTGCTGTCCGTGAACGAACACCCCCAGTGGTACTACGTTTCCGGGGGCAGCCGTTCGTACATCGACGCCTTTCTGGCCCAGTTTCCCGGGGCGGTGGAAACCGCGTCGCCCGTTCGGTCCCTTTGCCGCAGGGACAAGGGCGTGACACTGCGCCTCTCAGACGGCAGCACCCGGGATTTCGACGGCGTGATCATCGCCGCCCACGCGGATGAGGCCCTGTCCCTGCTCGAAGACCCCTCGGACCTGGAAAAGGAGCTGCTGAAACCCTGGCGGTATTCGAAAAACGAGGTGATCCTTCATACGGATACCTCGTTTCTGCCGCCCATCCCCAGGGCCCGGGCCTCGTGGAACACGATCCGGGAGGACATCCAGACCGATGCCTCGCCCATCACCGTCACCTACGACATGACCCGGCTCCAGAAACTCAATACGTTAAGGACCTACTGCGTGACCTTGAATCCCTGCACGCCCGTGCCCGAGAGCCATGTGATCGACGCCATGGTCTACACCCACCCGATTTTCGATGCCGCAGCCACGGCCACCCAACACCGGCTCGACCAGCTGAACGGGCGGAACAACACCTGGTTCTGCGGCGCGTATTTCGGATACGGCTTCCATGAAGACGGGGTCCGCTCGGCCGTGAACGTGGGCAAACACTTCGGAGTCAGCCTGTGAACTCGACCCTGATCCAAGCCAAGGTGTTTCACCAGCGTTTTTTTCCGGCCCGGCACGGGTTTTCCTACCCGCTGACAGTGTACGGCCTGGACCTGTCCGAACTCGAGACCCTGGACCGGACCGTAACCGGTTTCGGCTACAACCGCAGGGGCATCGTCTCGCTGTACGACCGGGACTACCTGGACGGATCCGATACGCCCCTTTCAGACCGGTTCCGCACCCTGCTGGCCCGGTACACCGATCCATCCGCCATCGACCGCGTTTTTCTGGTCACCTCCCTGCGCCTGTTCAGGCCGGTGTTCAACCCGGTCAGTTTCTACCTGTGTCTGGATAGAAACACGGAGCTGGTGTTTGCGATGGCCGAGGTCAACAACACCTTCGGTGAACGGCACCTCTACCCCCTCAAACCGGAAAAAAAGGGAAACGCACACGAGGCTTCGGCTGACAAAGTGTTCCATGTTTCTCCGTTCAACACCGTTTCCGGCGTGTATGATTTCCGCTTCGGCCCCCTGGACAAGGGGCTTGCCATCCGTATCGTCCTCACGGTGGACGGACAGAAGAAGTTTGTGGCGTCCCTGACAGGCGACATGATCCCGCTCACCGGAAAAAACCTTGCCCTGATGTGGCTGAGACACCCGCTCACAGCCCACCTGACCATGGTGAGAATCCTGAAAGAGGCGGCGGTGCTGTTTTTCAAAAAGAAACTGCCGTACGTTCCCAAGCCCGTGTCGGTCCACCCGGACACGGTGCACAAAGAACCCTCGAACCTGCTTCAAAAAATCGCCCGGTCCCTGTTCGTCCGGGGTCTTTCCCGGATCCGCCGGGGCTGTGTGACCGTCACCTTTCCCGACGGCAGCCAACGGGTTTTCGGAGATCCGCATTCGCCGCAACAGGGCGACCTTCGCATTCTGGACGATGACTTTTTCCCCCAGGCGGTGTTCCGGGGCGATATCGGCTTTGGCGAAGCCTACATGGACGGCCTGTTCGAAACCCCCGATCCGGCGGCCCTTTTGAGCACCCTGATTCTGGCTTTCAGCGGCGGCAGGCTTTCAGGCCGTGTGTCGGCTTTTCTGAGGGGCGCCCTGGAACGGGTGATCTCCCGCGTGCCCGCCAATTCCCTGCGCCAGAGCCCCCGGAACATCCGGGCCCATTACGATATCAGCAACCCCTTTTACCGCCTGTTCCTCGATGAGCACATGGTCTATTCGTCCGGAATCTTCGATTCAGAGCAAGACTCGCTGGAAGAGGCCCAGCTCCGAAAACTCCGGCACATCATCGCCAAGGCCGACATCGGAAAAAACGATCATGTCCTTGAAATCGGGTCGGGCTGGGGGGCCTTCGCCATCACGGCGGTTCGTGACACCGGCTGCCGCGTGACCACCCTCACCCTTTCCAACGAGCAGCATGGGTGGGTCTCCCAAAAGGTCAAGGCGCTGGGCCTCGAGGACCGGATCGAGGTTCTTTTAAAGGATTACAGGACCATGACCGGCTGTTTCGACAGGATCGTGTCCATTGAAATGCTCGAAGCCGTGGGGCACCGGTATCTGGGGACGTTTTTTTCCCGCTGCGACGCCCTGCTGAAACCCGGCGGGCGCGTGGTCGTGCAGGTGATCACCCTGCCGGACCAGGAGTATGCCGCCTACCGCATGCGCATCGACTGGATCCAGAAACACATCTTTCCCGGCGGCCACCTGCCCTCGCTGACCGCCCTGTGCCAGGCCATGACCCGGCGCAGCACCCTGATCGTGGATCACCTGGAAAATATCGGCCCCCATTACGCCACGACCCTCCGGCACTGGCACAGACGGTTCACGGAAAACCGGGGCCAGATCGCAGCCCTGGGGTTCGACACCCGATTCTTACGAAAATGGGAATACTACCTGACCTCCTGCGAAGCCATCTTCCGGGTTCGCGGACTTGAAAACCTTCAACTGGTCTTGCGCCGTCCCTACGAATGAATATCGCCAGTGATGAAAAAAATCAAAACGCTGATTGCGCCAAAGCCTCCGGGTCTGATATGTCCGTTACGTTAACGGACGAAAGAAAAGGCCGTCAGGCAGCGGGCCGCACAACCGGCTCCGGAGTCTCAGTGCCTGAACGATGTCAGACTTTTTTCACGGCCACCTGGTCTACGAGCGGTCATCATGGATTTTGACTACGCCACCCTTGCCTCCCTGAGAAAAAACCATCCGGCATGGAAACTGCTGGTGGCCGATCACAGTCCCCTTATCATTTCCTTTATCCACAAGGCGTTCATCGTGTCCAACCAGCGGACCATCCCCCGCTCGGACCTTGCGTCGTATCTTGAAGACCACCTGTACGCCCTGCGGGAGATCGAGGGCACTAAAGCCTTTCCCCGTTCGGCCGAAACCTATCTGGATGACTGGGCCTCAGATGACAAGGGCTGGCTCCGGAAATTCTATCCCCAGGGTTCCGACGAGGTTCATTACGACCTCATGCCTTCGGTGGAAAAGGCCGTGTCCTGGCTGGAAAGCCTGGTTCACCGGCCGTTTATCGGCACCGAATCCCGGTTGATGACGATTTTCGACCTGCTGCGCCAGATGGTCGAAGGAACGGAAGTCGATCGGGACAAACGGATCCGGGACCTGGAGCAACGCAAGGCCCACATCGAAAGGGATCTTGAAACAATCCGATCGGGACGTCTGGATTATCTGGATGACACCGCTCTCAAAGACCGGTTCCAGCAGGTCACCAAGACGGCCCGGGAACTTTTGCGGGATTTCAGGGAAGTCGAATACAATTTCAGGAACCTGGACCAGAAAGTCCGGGAACAGATCGCCCTGTGGGAAGGCAGCAAGGGGGAGCTGCTCGAGGATTTTTTCGGCGAAAGGGACGTGATCGCCGAATCGGACCAGGGAAAAAGTTTCAACGCCTTCTGGGATCTTCTGATGTCGCCCACCAGGCAGGAGGAGCTTTCCGACCTTCTTTCCAGGGTGTTCGAGCTTCCTTCGGTCAAGGCCCTTTTGCCTGACATGCGGCTCAAACGGATCCATTACGACTGGCTGGAGGCGGGTGAACATACCCAGCGAACCGTGGCCAAACTGTCCGCACAGCTGAGGCGTTACCTGGATGACCAGGCTTTTTTGGAAAACAAGCGGATCATGCAGGTGCTTCAAAGCATCGAAAGCCGGGCCGTCCAGATCAAGGAATCGATGCCGGAAAGCGATATCATGGACATCGACGAAGCCTCGCCCCAGATCGTCCTGCCCATGGAGCGTCCCCTGTACGCCATCCCGCTGAAGCCGGTGATCGATGAAACCGTTCACCTGGGAGACGGGTCCGACGTGCCCCAGGACCTTCTTTTCACCACGTTTTTCGTGGACCGGCTGGAACTGAAACGCATCATCCGGAACGCCCTTCAGACAAGGGACCAGGTGACCTTGTCGGAAATCCTGGCCGAGCATCCCCTGAAACAGGGACTGGCCGAACTGGTCACGTACCTCACCCTTGCCGGGGAAGATGAACGGGCCCAGTTCGATGACAGCAGGCCCCACCAGGTTTCCTGGGTCGATGACCTGGGCCTGACACGAAACGCCACCCTTTCCACCGTCATTTTCAGCAGGTGATCATGGAAACCACAAGCCCCCAGACCATTGATATCTCCTGTGCACTCATCGCCCTGATGAAAGGCGTGGTGTTCCGGCAGGACGATGAACGACTCTTTCAACAGCTCGACGAGGGCCAGATCGCCATACGGGACTACGTCCGGGTGCTGGGCCTCGATCTGGTCATCGACGATTCCGAAGGCTATGCCTGGCTGAAAACCCGGGAACCCGAGGAAGGGCAGGCACCTCTGCCACGACTGGTGGGGCGACGCCGCTTGTCCTACCCCGTCAGCCTGATCATCGCCCTTTTGCGGAAAAAAATGGCGGAAAGCGACGCCGCCGGCCAGGACACCCGGCTGATCCTGTCGACTGAAGACATCGCCGACATGGTGAGGGTGTTTCTGCCTTCCGGTTCCAACGAAGCCAAATTTCTTGACAAGATCAACACCCACCTGAACCGCATCGCGGACCTTGGATTTATCCGCCGGCTCAAAGGACAGAAGGACCGGATCGAGGTGGTCCGCATCTTGAAGGCCTTCGTGGACGCCCAGTGGCTGCACGAATTCGATGACCGTCTTCGTGAATACATCGACCATTCAACGTCCGAAACAGACATCCTGGACGAGGAGGCCTGATATGGAAGATCAGCTTCTTGATTTTTCCCCTTCCGACGACCTGGCCGGATTCCGGCTCCACACCCTGGAAGTCTTCAACTGGGGCACCTTCCACAAAACTGTGTGGCGACTGACTCTTGGCGGCCATAACGGCCTGCTCACCGGAGATATCGGGTCGGGCAAATCCACCCTGGTCGACGCGGTGACCACCCTTCTGGTGCCGGCCCACCGGGTGGCCTACAACAAGGCCGCCGGGGCAGAGGCCCGGGAACGGAATCTTCGGTCCTACATGATGGGTCACTTCAAATCCGAACGCAGCGACACCGGTCACAGTTCCAGATCCGTGGCCCTTCGGGACCACAACAGCTACTCGGTGATCCTGGGCGTGTTCAAAAACAAGGGGTTTGCCCAAGAGGTGACCCTGGCCCAGGTTTTCTGGATTCGTGACAGTCAAGGCCAGCCCGAACGGTTTTACGTGGTGGCCGACACACCCCTTGCCATCGCCGGTCATTTCAGCGATTTCGGACCGGATATCGGGCAGCTGAAAAAACGGCTGAAGAAAATGAAGCAGGTGGAGGTCTTCGACGCTTTCCCCAAATACGGAGCCGCCTTCCGGCGTCGGTTCGGCATTGAAAACGAGCAGGCCCTGTCCCTGTTTCACCAGACCGTGTCCATGAAATCCGTGGGCAATCTCACGGATTTTGTACGGGAGCACATGCTCGAACCCTTTGACGTGGAGCCACGCATCGAGGCTCTGATTCATCATTTCGACGACCTCAGCCGGGCCCACGACGCCGTGCTCAAGGCCAAGACCCAGATCGAACGGCTGACGCCTCTGGTCGAAGACGGCGAAGCACGGGCCGCGCTGTCCCGGGAAGCCCTGGAACTCAGGGACTGCCGGGAGGCCCTGTCGCCCTTTTTCGCATTGCACAAAAAACGTCTGCTGAAAAAACGCCTGAACCATCTGGACGACGAACACGAACGCACCGGCCGAAAGATCGACGCCCTGGAACGCGCCCGTCGCGACCAGATGGGGGACCGGGATGATCTCAAGCGGGCCATTGCCGAGAACGGCGGGGACCGCCTGGAACGCATCCGGGCCGACATCGACCGGCTTTCCCGTGAAAAAGACAAACGCCGGAAACAGGCCGACCGCTACGGTGCTCTGGTTCAGACCCTGGGTCTGAAGCCCGTTTCCGAAAGGGGGGATTTCGATGACAACGCCCGGACGATCCGGGAGCGGAAGCTTTCCCTGGAGCGGACGGAGGCCGACATCCAGAACCGGCGCACCGACGCCGAGGTGGCCTTTCGGGAACTTAAAACGGCCCATGACCGCCTGGACGAGGAACTGGAGTCTTTGTCCAAACGCAAGAGCAACATCCACGCGGCCCAGGTCCGCATCCGGAGCGATCTTCTGGCCCACCTCAACGTGGACGAAACCGTCCTGCCCTTTGCCGGGGAGCTGATCCAGGTAAGGGACGGTGAAAAAGCCTGGGAAGGCGCGGCCGAACGGGTGCTGCACAATTTCGGCCTGTCCCTTCTGGTGCCCGAGGATCATTACAGGACGGTGTCGGCCTGGGTGGACACCACCCGCCTCAAAGGAAGGCTGGTCTACTACCTGGTCCGCATGAACGACAAGGCCCCGGCGTTTGACCTTCATCCGGATTCCCTGGTCCGAAAACTCGCCATCAAGCCCGATTCCTCGTTCTACGGCTGGCTTGAACAGGAACTGGCCACCCGCTTCGACTACGCCTGCTGCGCCGATATCGCCCAGTTCAACCGGGAGCCCCAGGCCGTCACAGAGCAGGGCCAGATCAAATCCGGCGGGAAACGCCACGAAAAAGACGACCGGAAAGATTTGAAGGATCGCACCCATTACATCCTGGGTTGGAGCAACGAGGCCAAGATCAAACTGCTTAAAAAACGGCGCGGGGAACTTCAAAAGGACATGCAGACCCAGGCCGAAATCCTGACGGATCTGGACCAGCGGAAAAAGGCCCTCCAGGACCATCTGACCGCCCTGATCCGGCTCGGTGAATTCCTGGACTTCAGCGACCTGGACTGGCAGGCCACGGCCCGGGACATCGCCGCCCTCACCGAAGAGAAACAAAGCCTGGAAGCGACCTCGGACATTCTGAAAACCCTGGAAGCACGCCTCCAGACCCTGGAAGCCGCCATCGACGCCACCGAACAGGAGCTGAGGCAGTTTCGTGACCTGCGCTCGAAAAACGAGGAAAAGCAGAAGCAGACCCGTCAGGCCATGCAGGACTGCGACCGGGTTCTTTCCGCCTGGATGGGGGAAGGCCGACGGCGGCCCGGCCTGTTCAAACAGCTCGAAACCATGCGCACCCGGGACCTGGACAAGCACAGCCTGACGGTGGAATCCTGCGAGGGACGGGAAAAGGATCTGCGGGAGGTCATCCAGAAACACATCGATGCCCTGGACAAAAAAATCCGGAATCTGGAGGACCGTATCATCCGGGCCATGCACGGTTACCGCCGGGATTTTCCCCTGGAAACCCGGGAGGTGGACGATTCGGTGGCAGCCGGACCGGAATACGCGGCCATGCTGGAAAAGCTCAAGTCCGACAACCTTCCCCGGTTCGAAAAACGTTTCAAGGAGCTTCTCAACGAAAACACCATCCGGGAAGTGGCCAACTTCCAGTCCCAGCTTCTTCGCGAGCGGGAAACCATCCGTGAACGGATCGAGCGGATCAACCAGTCCCTGTCCGACATCGAGTACAATCCGGGCCGGTTCATCGTCCTCGAGGCCCAGTTGAACGCCGACGTGGACATCCGGGACTTCCAGCAGCAGCTCAGGGCCTGTACCGAAGGGGCCCTCACCGGGTCCGACGAAGACCATTATTCGGAAAACAAGTTTCTCCAGGTGAAAACGGTCATCGAACGTTTCAGGGGACGGGAGGGCACCAGCGACCTCGACAAAAGGTGGACCCGGAAAGTCACCGACGTGCGGAACTGGTTTGTGTTCGCCGCCTCGGAACGCTGGCGGGAAGATGGAAGCGAGTACGAGCATTACACCGATTCGGGCGGAAAATCCGGCGGTCAAAAGGAAAAACTGGCCTACACGGTTCTGGCGGCCAGCCTGGCCTACCAGTTCGGCCTGGAATGGGGAGCCGTCCGGTCCCGGACCTTCCGGTTCGTGGCCATCGACGAAGCCTTTGGCCGGGGTTCCGACGAATCCACCCGATACAGCCTGGAACTGTTCAACAAGCTCAACCTCCAGCTTCTGATCGTGACGCCCTTGCAGAAGCTTCACATCATCGAGCCCTTTGTGTCGTCCGTGGGCCTGGTCTACAGCCGTGACGGCCGGATATCCCAGCTTCGGAACATGACCGTCGAAGCCTACCGTGACGAGCGAAAGGAAAAGACCCCATGAGCGACTGGACCCGGCACGACGATATCCTGAAACGGCTCGAGCGAAGGTGGAACAGCGGAGAATGGCTGGCCCGGACCTTTGAGCCCCGTTCGGACGAGGCTGTCCGCATTCCCCTGAAACACCCCGAGATATCGCAACTGGCCCACCGATTCGATGAGGCCCGGACCTGGATCGAACATATCACGGCTTCGGCCCGTACCAACGAAAACGGCCCGTTTCAGATCGAATGGCGGGAGATCAACCACAGGACCCTGGGCCGGAATCGTCTGCCTGTGGCCCTTGTCTTTCCAACGCTGAGCCATGTTCTGGCCTACCTGGGCAAAACAGCCGAGGCCCGGACGTTTACCCGGCTGGCGGAAACCATCGTCGGCCGTTTTCCGGAACTGCGACCCTTTTTGAGCGAGCGGCCCCTCGAGGTCCTGGCCCACCGAAACGACTGGACCCAGCTCCTTGATATCACCGCCTGGGTGGCGGCCCACCCCCGCCCCGGCATCTACCTGCGGCAACTTGAAATTCCAGGCGTGGACACCAAATTCATCGAATCGCGCAAGGCCCTGATCGACCGGCTTCTGAGCGCCGTGCTTCCCCCTTCGGCCATTGACGACAGCGTGCGGGGGGCTTCCAACTTCGAGCAACGGTTCGGGTTCCAGCCCAAACCCGCCCGGATCCGCTTCCGCCTTCTGGACCCGGAGCTTTACATCCAGGGGCTCGCGGACCTGGAGATTCCCGCCGGCGATATGAAAAGCCTTGGGATCCGCCCGAAAACCGTATTTATCATTGAAAACGAGATCAACGGTCTGGCTTTCCCCGATGTTTCAGGTGCCCTGGTGATCTTCGGCCTGGGCTACGGCCTGTCGGCCCTTTCCGATATCGCCTGGCTTAACGACGCAAACCTCTGGTACTGGGGAGACCTGGACACCCACGGGTTCGCCATGCTCGACCAGCTTCGCGCCGCCTTCCCCCAGACCCGCTCCTTCCTGATGGACGACGCCACCCTCCTCAGCCACCAGCCGCTCTGGGGCACCGAACCCAGCCCGACCCATCGGGATCTCCAGCGCCTCACACCCGACGAATCCGCCGTCTACGACGCCCTTCGCCACAACCGCCTCTCCACATCCCTGCGCCTCGAACAGGAACGCCTGTCCTTCACCCATGTGAAGGATGCTGTTGAATTCATAAAGATTCACAGGACTGCCCGGTAAAAACATGGCTTTGGATTTTCTTGGAAATCTCAGGCAATCTGAAGCGGGCCACCTGCTGGAAAAAAAGAACGAAACGCTCAAAAGGAAAAGACTGGAAGGCCATAATCGATAATAGCCAGAAGGAGGTATACCTGTATGAAACTGAAATCCATTGCAGTCATGGTGTGTTTATTTTCTTTTGTGGTGATGGTTCATGAGGGTATCGCTAAAATCCCGAAAAAATATCAACTTAATTTGACTTCGTAACTTTACCCAACAGCTCTCGACCCTGTCATTCCGGGCGGCCTCCAACATGATGGAACGCCTGAAACACCTTCGGAGCCGACAAAAGCCATGGGCTCGAATTCCAACGCCGACCCGGAATCCACGCCGGCATGTGCATAAGTTTTCGAAAATTCATGCGTCAAATCGTTCGCGGGCATGGATTCCGGGTCGGCCTGCATGGTGGACACCCCACTTGCCTGAGATGCCCCGCACAACCTGTCCTTCCGAAAAAACCAGCGCCGCCCGGAATGACAAATGCAGGAACTGTCGTTTATTTTCAGCGGCTTTTTTCATTAGGTACGGCGCCACGTGTATTCTTACGAAGTCAAATTAAAACCAAATCTGAAAAATTAGGGTATTCTCTTGGACTGGACATCGGCAAATCATTTAAAAAAAATGATCTGCCTGTTGACAAAGACGCTTTTATTCGAGGTCTTCTTGATGGTTTATCCGGGAAAAATCCCCTTCTTTCAAATGAAGAAATCCGATCGATTCAACAGGCGGCCATCATGGAAATGAGGATAAAACTTTCCGGCAAACGGCAAATCTGGGGTGAAAGCAACAGGAAAAACGGGGTGGCGTATTGTGCCTAAAATGCAAAGAGACGGCATGTCACAACGACTCCGTCAGGACTTCAATATGAAATTCTTGAAAAGGGCGAGGGGCCAATCCCCAAGATGACGGATAAAGTTCACATCCACTACACCGGAACGCAAATCGATGGTGAGGAGTTTGACAGTTCAGAGCCATTAGGGAAGCCTGCAACATTCAATGTCGGCGGTGTCATTCCCGGGATGACCGAAGCCCTTCTCATGATGCCGGTCGGGAGTAAATGGCGGATTGTCCTCCCCAGTGATCTTGCGTACAAAGAACAAGGTGCAGGTTCAAAGATCGGCCCAAATGCCACGTTGATTTTTGAAATTGAATTGGTGGGAATCGAAGATGCCATGCCTGAGGACGAAGCCATGAATGAAAACAGAATTTTACCGACATGTCATGTTGAATCACAGCTCCCAACTTTGTCATTCCGGGCGGCCTCCGATATCACGGAGTGATTGAAACATCATCAGGATTTGACAAGACGAAACCATTCGAGATCCGAAGCCGACCCGGAATCCACGCCAGCATGGGCTAAGTCCCCATGCAAATCGAGGGTTACCTCTTTTTCGGGCATGGTTTCCGGCTAATCGGTATCGCTATCGGTATCGGGTTCGATCGTCAGAACATTTCGGTAGCGATACCGATCCCGATGGTTAAGATCCATGCCAATTTTACATGCGTTTGCCCGAGGAGTGAGGATAACACACCTTGACAAATTATCACCCAAGGATAACATACAAAAAGTCAAAAGCTGAAAAGACAGTTCAAACGTTGGGTAAAACCGGCGTTTCAAGAGAGACATGGGAAACCACTGGGGGCGGCCAGTCGCAATCAAAGCAGGGGGAAGTAAAAAATGCCGGACAAGGAACAGAAATTTCTCGATGCGCTGGACAAGAAGTTGTGGACGGCGGCGGACAAGCTGCGTTCGACCCTGGATGCGGCCCAGTACAAGCATGCGGTTCTGGGCCTTTTGTTTGTCAAATATGTGTCCGATGCGTTTGATACAAGGCGTCAGGAGTTGGTTGAACAATTTGAAAACCCTGAGCATGACTATTTCATTGATCCGGATGATTATGATGATCCCAATGACTTGCTGGCCGAAATCCAGGCGGAGCTTGAGATTCGAGACTATTATACCGAAAAGAACGTCTTCTGGGTCCCTCAGTTGGCAAGGTGGCAGACCCTGCGTGACAACGCCGCCCTTGCACCCGGCACCGAGATTGAAATCGTCAATGGCCAGAAACATATCTACACCTTCCGCAGTGTGGGGCGGTTGATTGACGATGCCCTGGACGCCATCGAAAAGGACAACCCCAGGTTGAAAGGGGTGCTGAACAAATCCTACGGACGGTTGCAGATCGACCAGACCAAGCTCATCGAGTTGATCAACCTGATTTCCGAGATTCCCTTTGTCCATGAGACGCTGCAATCCAAGGACATCCTCGGGCATGTGTATGAATATTTCCTCGGGCAGTTCGCACTGGCCGAGGGTAAAAAAGGGGGCCAGTTTTACACCCCGAAATCCATTGTCGCCCTGATCATCGAAATGCTTCAACCGTACCAGGGCCGGGTGTACGATCCGGCCATGGGGTCCGGCGGTTTTTTTGTGCAGAGCGAGCGGTTCATCAAGGAGCATGGCGGCAAGATCGGCAACGTCTCCATTTACGGCCAGGAATACAACCACACCACCTGGCAACTGGCCGCCATGAACATGGTAATCCGGGGCCTGGATTTCAATTTCGGCAAGGAACCGGCCAACACCTTTACCAACGATCAGCACCCGGACCTGCGGGCCGATTTCATCATGGCCAATCCTCCCTTTAACATGAAAGAGTGGGACACCGGCGTCAGCGAGGATGACCCCCGCTGGCAGTATGGCAGGCCGCCCTCGGGCAACGCCAACTTTGCCTGGCTCCAGCACATGCTCTACCATCTCGCCCCCAATGGTTCCATGGGCCTGCTTCTGGCCAACGGCTCCATGAGTTCAAACACCAACACCGAAGGGCAGATAAGAAAGGCGCTGGTCGCAAACGACCTGGTGGAATGCATGGTGGCCCTGCCCGGCCAGCTGTTTACCAACACCCAGATTCCGGCCTGTATCTGGTTTCTGACCCGGAACAAAAAGGAACGCAATGGGTTTCGGGACCGCTCCGGCGAAGTCCTGTTCATCGACGCACGAAATCTGGGTTACATGAAAGACCGGGTACTGCGGGATTTCAAGAAGGAAGACATCGACAAGATAGCCGGAACCTTTCATGCCTGGCGGAAGGGTGAGGAATATGAAGACGAGGCTGGGTTTTGCAAATCGGCTTCCCTAGAGGAAATCACCAAACATGACCATGTGCTGACGCCGGGTCGTTATGTGGGAGCGGCGGAAGAGAAGGATGACGGCGAACCGTTCGCCGAAAAAATGGAGAGGTTGACGACACAACTTTCAGAGCAGTTTAGAGAGAGCGTTCGGCTGGATAAAAAGATTAAAGAGAAGCTGGCGGGGTTGGGGTATGAAGCTTAGACCATTTGAAAATGTTTTTGAGATACCGCTTCGAAATGGATTAACAAAACCCAAAAGAGTACGTGGTAAAGGGTTTAAAATGATAAATATGGGCGAGTTGTTCGGCTTTTCCCGAATGAAAAACATACCAATGGACAGGGTGCCTTTAACGGAAAAGGAAAAAGAGAGTTCAATGGTTGAGCCTGGTGATTTGTTATTTGCAAGGCAGTCACTTGTTCGGGAGGGAGCTGGCCAATGTGCAATATTTATTGAAGATGAAGAACAAGTTTGTTTTGAGTCTCATTTGATAAGGTGCAGGCTTAATAAAGAATTAGCGAATCCACTTTTCTACTATTACTACTTTTCAAGCAGAGCTGGGAAGCAGACTATAGATTCAATCATTGAGCAAGGTGCAGGTGCAGCTGGTATCCGTGGTTCTGATTTGACTAAAGTTTTAGTTCCCGACCTTGAAAAGTATGAGCAAGATAGGATCGCTGATATTTTTGATCAGATAGATACTAAAATCGAACTCAATCGCCAAATCAACCAAACCCTGGAAGAGATGGCCCAGGCCATTTTCAAGTCCTGGTTTGTGGATTTCGATCCGGTCAAGACCAAGATCGAGGCCAAGGTGGACGGCCAGGATCCGGAACGCGCCGCCATGTGCGCCATCAGCGGCAAAACCGACGCCGAACTTGACCAACTCCCCCCTGACCAGTTTGCCCAACTCCGCGCCACCGCCGCCCTCTTCCCCGACGAACTTATCGAGTCTGAATTGGGATTAATTCCTAAGGGGTGGGGGTGGAATAAGGTTGAAAATGTCGTTAACCGATTAAGTCCGTCAAAACGGTATACAAAAGTACAGGTGTCCGAGTATGGTGCAATCCCCGTTTTGGAACAAGGCGCGTCGATCATTTTGGGTTACCATAATGAAGAGCCTGGCTTTATAGCTTCTCCAGATAAACCTCTGTTTATATTTGGTGATCATACTTGTGTATGTTATTTATCCTGTGCCCCCTTTGATATTTCTCAAAACGTGATTCCTCTTTCTGGAAAGAAATATCCTACAATATGGGTTTATTATGCCGTTAAAGATAAGCAATCGTTTCAGGAATATCGGCGACATTGGTCAGAATTTAAGATTAAACAAGTCATTATTCCAAATATTACATTGTGCAATTTATTCTCTGAAATTGTGACAATACTGTACCAGAAAAAAGAACGGGCAATTGACGAAAACAATTGCCTTTCCCAAATTCGTGACACCTTACTTCCGAAACTCCTTTCCGGCGAGATAGACCTGAGCCAGGTGGCCTGATGGTGAAACATGGATGACAAATATTGGGACGGCATACCCGTCTGGCAGGCAGATGGAACATTTTTTGAGGTAATGGCAGACCGCATCAGCGGGCGCATTCCCGTCACCAGACTTGAACGATGGCAGGATTTTTCGAATCTACTGGAAAGCGATTTCTTCAACGCCAATGGTGTCCAGTTTATTTTTCGTGGTCATCGCCGCTATGATTGGAACCTGTTGCCCACTTTGGGCCGCCTGACAGAAAATGGTATTGTCAGTGAAGAGCTGGCGAACAAACAGCTTGATCTTTTCAAACGGGCAGTGCGTGGCAGACTGAAAGACACCTCTCTGCTTGTAGAAGTGGAGCAAGAGGACGAACTTTGGTCTATCGGCCAGCACCATGGCCTTATGACACCGTTGCTTGACTGGACATACTCTCCCTTTGTCGCCCTGTTCTTTGCCTTTGCCAAGGAAGATCAACAGGGAGAAGAAGACAATCCCTATCGTGCCATATACGTCCTCAACAAATCCTTTGTAGCCGATGATGAACATTGCCCGGACATTCGGTTACTCGAACCCCGCAAAGACGATCATGGCCGTCTGGTGAATCAAGCCGGGCTCTTCACCTTCTCTCCTACTGATGCCACCATTGAAAACAAACTTATTGAAACCATCTCCGACTTTGATGAATTCAAAGAGGCGATGGAGGAGACAGAAGCGGAAGTGCTGGCCCGTTATATCTGCAAAATCTACATCAAAAACGAAGACCGGGAAGGCTGCCTGCGGAGCCTAAGGAGGATGAACGTGCACCATGCCAGTCTTTTTCCTGATCTTCTTGGTGCCTCGGACTACTGCAACCTTCTCATGGAAGAAGAACATCGGCAGCAAGCGATTGAACAAGAGTCTGAGGTCCAATCGGCAGACCATGGTGTTGGAACCGATGACGTTACCCTAGTTGTCCAATCGAAAGATTCGGGTGCTGGAAATTTTGATGAAGTGGATCGATTGGCAGCTTTATTGAATGAACCGGAGGAAAGTTCGCAGGTTGAGCCTGGCCGCATTCAGCTTATTGCTAAACATCTCAGTAATGAGTTTGAAAAACAAAAAGTGGTGGACTGGGAAAACCGGGACTCTATTCAAGCTAAAATACGAAATGCTGCTCGTGTGATTTTGCGAAAGTATGGGTATCCGCTTACGATAAGGGAGCAAGTGGTTGATAAATTAATTGGGAGTGTTGTGCAGAAACCTGGGGATGAATAATGATCACTAATGACCAACTGGAAACATGGCTGACGGCTCCGACTGAAAATGAGCATCTGGAATTCAAAGAGGCCAGAAACCGCTATGACTTTGAGAAGCTGGTCAGTTACTGCGCCGCGCTGGCCAATGAGGGCGGCGGGCATATGATTCTCGGAGTGACGGACAGAATCCCCCGGCAGGTTGTGGGAACCGCCGCCTTTGAAAATCTGGAGAGGACTAAGGCCGGACTTCTGGAAAGGTTGCATCTGCGGATATTTGTTGAAGAGGTGGCGCACCCAAAAGGGCGGGTCCTGGTTTTCGATGTTCCATCCCGGCCCATCGGGATGCCGGTTCAGCACAAGGGGACCTATTGGATGCGTGGTGGCGAGGATCTGGTTTCCATGACCCCGGACATGCTCAAGCGGATCTTTGATGAGAGCGGGCCGGATTATTCGGCGGAAATCTGCCCTCATGCCACCATGGCGGACCTCCAGCCTGAAGCCATTGAACGATTTCGCACCATCTGGTGGAGACGTTCAGGCAATGACGCCCTCAAGGAACTGACACCCTCCCAGCTTCTCGAAGATGCGGAACTCCTGGTCGACGGGTGTATCACTATGGCCGCCCTGATTCTTCTGGGAACCCCCAAAGCCCTTTCTCGGCATCTGGCCCAGGCTGAAATTGTCTATGAGTACCGCTCCAGCGAGGCATCCATCCCCTACCAGCAGCGAAAAGAGTTCCGGGAAGGATTTTTCCTGATTCATGATCAACTGTGGGAGACCGTAAACCTCCGAAATGACCTGTATCAATACCAGGATGGACTTTTTCGGCATGAGATCCCGACGTTCAACGAAGCTGTCGTGCGGGAGGCTGTTTTAAATGCGGTCAGCCACCGGGATTACCGGCTTGGGGGGTCTGTTTTTATCCGCCAATATCCGGCACGCCTTGAAATTGTCAGTCCCGGTGGATTCCCCGATGGAATTACGGTGGACAATATCCTCTGGCGGCAGTCCCCACGAAACCGGCGAATCGCCGAGGTTTTTTCAAAATGCGGCCTGGTGGAGCGGTCCGGTCAGGGCGCCAACCGGATGTTTGAAGAGTGCATCAAAGAAAGCAAGCCCATGCCGGATTTCAGTGACACGGATGACTTTCAGGTCTCCCTGACTTTGCGGGGAGATGTTCAGGACCCGCTTTTTCTGCAGTTTCTGGAGAAGGTCGGAGACAGAGTCCAGGCATCATTCACCACGAAGGATTTCCTGCTGCTTGATTATATTCACAAAGAAAAAAATATACCCCCGGAATTGGTCGAAAGAATCCCCCGCCTGCTGGATCTTGGCGTGATCGACCGTGCCGGGAAAGGGCGGTATGTGTTGTCAAAAAGGTTTTACGCCATGGCCGGTGCAAAAGGTGTCTATACCAGAAAAAAGGGTCTGGACCGTGACACCAACAAGGCATTGTTGCTGAAACACATCAGGGAGAATCAAACAACAGGCAGCCACTTCCAGGAATTTATCCAGGTTCTTCCATCATTATCCGTTGATGAAGTGAAAACCCTGATTAAAGAAATGAAAAAAGATGGAAAGATTCATGTGGTCGGCCGTACACGTGGGGCGCGCTGGTTTCCGGGCACAGATTAGGTTTGAATGGACGACGAAACCTAATTCAAACCTAATCTATTCGTCTAATAATTTATTAAATTAAATATAATCGGTTGGTTATATTGTGCTGCAATTTGGGTTTTCATATAATGTTAAAAAAGAGAAATAACATATGCTCACCGAAGACCAGCTTGAACACATCTGCCTGACATGGTTCCGCGAGAGCGGCTATGAAACCGCCTTTGGTCCGGACATCGCCCCGGACGGAGAAACACCGGAGCGTGCGGATTACCGGCAGGTGGTGCTCTTCGGCCGTCTTTTTGCGGCTATGCAACGGATCAATCCCCATATCCCTTTGACAATTCTGGAAGAGGCGGCCCTTGCGGTCACCAAGCCGGAATCGCCGGTACTCATCCACAACAACCGTTCGTTTCACCGGTTGCTGCTGGAAGGAATTCCTGTGGAGTACAGCGACGGCGACGAAATCCGCAACGACCACGCCCAGCTCATGGACGTCAATCATTTCCGCAACAATCAGTTTCTTGTGGTCAATCAAATGACCATCCAGGGCACCCAAAAGAACCGCAGGCCCGATGTGGTGGTGTTTGTTAACGGGTTGCCCATCGCGGTGATCGAATTGAAGAATCCGAGCAACGAGCAGACCGATGTCTGGGATGCCTTCAACCAGTTGCAGACGTATAAAGAGGATATTTCCGACCTGTTTGTCTTTAACGAGGCCCTGGTGGTCAGCGACGGCTGGACAGCCCGGATCGGTTCGTTGACCGCCAACAAGGAATGGTTCATGCCATGGCGGACCCTCGCGCATGAAGATGACAGGCCGGTTCTTGAGTATGAACTGGAAAAAGTGGTCAAGGGTTTTTTCGATCCGGAACTGCTGCTGGACTATATCCGCTACTTTGTCATCTTTGATCAGGATGGTGATGCCTTGATCAAAAAAATCGCCGGGTACCATCAGTTTCACGCGGTTCGTGAGGCGGTGAGGGTGACGGTGATTGCCTCACGGCAACCGGACGAATTCCACATATCAGAACCTCGGGCAACCTATGGCCGGGAAGTGGTGCCGGGTTCGCGAAAGGCAGGAGTGGTCTGGCATACGCAAGGTTCAGGGAAAAGTATTTCCATGTGCTGTTATGCGGGAAAACTCTTACAGCAAGCGGAAATGAACAACCCCACCCTTGTGGTGGTGACAGACCGGAACGACCTGGACGGTCAGCTTTTCAATACGTTCAAGAATGCACGGGAACTGCTGCGTCAGACACCTGCGCAGGCTGGCAGCCGTGACGATCTTCGGGAGATGCTGGCCGTCCGTCAGGCAGGCGGCATCATCTTTACGACGGTTCAGAAGTTTTCCCTGTTAAATGGCGAAGAGACCCACCCGGCGTTGAGTTTGCGCAGCAATATTGTGGTGATCAGCGACGAAGCCCACCGCAGCCAGTATGGTTTGAAAGCCCGGCTCGACACGGAAACCGGCAAATACATCTATGGCTTTGCCAAACACATGCGTGATGCCATCCCCAATGCCTCGTTTATCGGCTTTACCGGTACCCCCATTTCCATGGAAGACAAAGACACCCGCGCCGTGTTCGGCGATTATGTCTCGATCTATGACATCCAGGACGCGGTGGACGACGGGGCCACGGTGCCGATCTATTACGAATCCCGTCTGGCCAGGCTCGATATCAACCGTGACGCCATTGACGAGTTGAACGATGAGGTGGATGAGGTCATCGAGGATGAGGAGGATATTGCCGCACGGGAACGAACCAAGAGTCAATGGGCGGCGCTTGAAAAACTGGTGGGGTCGGAACCGCGCTTGAAAGAAGTGGCCGAGGACCTTGTGGCCCATTTTGAAACCCGGATTGACGTGATTCCCGGCAAAGCGATGATTGTTTGCATGAGCCGGGAAATCTGTGTGCATCTTTACAATGCCATCACGGCTCTGCGGCCTGACTGGCATGATTCGGACCCTGAGAAAGGGGCGATTAAAATCATCATGACCGGTTCCGCATCGGACCGTGAACTGCTGCGGCCCCATGTTTACAGCAAACAGGTAAAAAAACGACTTGAAAAAAGGTTCAAGGATGCGGGCGACCCTCTGAAACTGGTCATTGTTCGAGATATGTGGCTGACCGGCTTTGACGCGCCCTGTTGCCACACCATGTACGTTGACAAGCCCATGCGAGGCCATAACCTGATGCAGGCCATTGCTCGGGTGAACCGGGTGTTTAAGGACAAACCCGGCGGCCTGGTGGTGGATTACATCGGCATCGGTAACGAGCTGAAACAGGCATTGAAGGATTACACCGATTCAAAGGGCAAGGGGGCACCGACCCTGTTGGCTGAAGAGGCATTTGCCCTGCTGCTTGAAAAGCTTTCCGTGGTGCGGTCCATGTTCCATGGTTTTGATTACAGTGACTACAAAACCAACGCAATCATTCTTTTGCCCATGGCGGCCAACCATATTCTGGGTCTTGACGATGGCAAACGTCGTTTTCTTGATACCATGGCGGCCATCACCAAAGCGTTTTCATTATGCAGCACCCTTTCCGAGGCGGCACCGCTCAAAAAGGAGATCGCCTTTTTTTCTGCTATCAAGGCGGCCATCATCAAACACACCACGGTTGATAAAAAGCGGACGGAAGAGGCTAAGAACTCGATTCTCAAGCAGATTCTCGATAACGCGGTGGTGGCCGGAGGTGTGGCTGACATTTTTGCCCTGGCCGGTTTGGACAAGCCGAATATCAGCCTCTTGTCCGACGAGTTTCTGGACGATGTCCGCCGGATGCCAAGCAGGAACCTTGCGGTTGAACTGTTGGAAAAACTGCTGCGTGATGCGATCAAGGCCCGCACCCGAAATAATGTGGTCCAGGAGATGAAATACGGTGAACGGCTTCTGGAAACATTGCGAAAGTATCATAACCGGGCCGTTGAGACCGCCCAGGTCATTGAAGAATTGATCCAGATGGCCAAGGATTTCCAGGCGGCCATGAAACGGGATGAAGCGCTGGGATTATCTCCGGACGAAATCGCCTTTTATGACGCCCTGGCAAACAACGAAAGCGCGATGCGGGAATTGGGTGATGCGATCCTCAAAAAGATTGCCCAGGAGCTGACTGAAAAGCTGCGGGCAAGTACAACGGTTGACTGGCAGGTGCGTGATAGCGTCCGGGCCAAAATGCGGAACATGGTCCGAAGGCTTCTGAAAAAATACAAGTATCCGCCGGACAAGCAGGATGAGGCTATTGACCTGGTCTTGAAGCAGGCGGAGAAGTTATCCTATGCCTGGACGGAGTAGGACAGTGACGGTACGGGTCCTGACCAAAGGCCCGGACAATTTTCAACGGCGTGATATGGATGCTTCTTGTGGGAAATGGTGTGGGGAATGAAAATTTCAACCCAACAAAAAAGGCCCCTGGAGTCATCCAGCGACCTTGATTTTCTTTTGGTGGTCCCAACGGGAATCGAACCCGTGTTTCCGGCGTGAGAGGCCAGCGTCCTGACCGCTAGACGATGGGACCTGAAAAGTGAGAAGACTATAGAGAATCGGGGCCGGATTGTCAAATGATATGCTTTCAGGCCCGGCACAATTTCATGTCGAGGCTTTCGATTTCCCGGTCTTCCAGTTTTTTGCGTATGGCCGAGAAATCCTTGTTCCGGGCCATGAAGGCGTCCACCACGTCGGGGTCGAACTGGCGGCCCCGTTCGCTGACGATGATCTTGATGGCCTCCTCGTGGGTGAAGGCGGATTTGTATACACGCTTGGACGTCAGGGCGTCGTAGACGTCGGCCAGGGCCACGATCCGGGCGGACAGGGGGATATCGTCGCCCGCAAGGCCTTTGGGGTAGCCTTTGCCGTTCCATCGTTCGTGGTGGTAATAGGCGATTTCCTTGGCCAGGGTCAGGAAGGACTCCCCTTCGATCTTGGATTCGATCTCGCTCAGGGCGTCACCGCCAAGTTGGGAGTGAGCCTTGATGATTTCGAATTCCTCGGGGGTCAACTTACCGGGTTTGAGCAGCACGGCGTCGGGAATGCCCACTTTTCCGATATCGTGGAGAATCGAGGAGAGGTAGATGTCCTCGATATATTTTTCCGTGATGTAACCTTTGTATTTTTTGTGGGCCGAGAGTTCCTGGGCCAGGATTCTCGTGAATTCCCTCATTCTTTCAAGGTGGGCTCCCGCGTCGTCGTCACGGTACTCCGAGAGCTTGGCAAGACCCAGAATGGTCACTTCCCTGGCGTTGCTGGCGTTTTTTCTGAAGGTCCGGATATCGCTTTCCAGCCGCTTGTTGTCCGTCACGTCACGGGCGATGCCCCGGAAACCCGCAGGATTTTTGTCGCCGTCGCTGATCAGGCTGACCGACACGACCACATGCCGGATCTGGCCGTCTTTCCGGGTCAGATTCAGGGCGATGACCCCGCTTGGCTCCCCCGATTCCAGGATGCCGTTGTACGCCTTGAACGCTTTCCGGGCGTTGTGCTCGTCCATGTAGTCCCGGTTGTTCATGCCGAGAAGTTCCTGTTCCGTGTAGCCGAGAATGGAGCAGATCGTCCGGTTGACAAAGGTGAAATTCCCCGCGAGATCCACCTCGTAATACCCTTCGTAGATGTTCTCGAGAATGGATCTGAATTTCTGTTCGCTCCTTTTCAGGGCTTCCTCGGCTTCCTTGACCCCCTGGGTTTCAGATCCGCTGACACCTTTTTCGGTTTTCAGGAGAAGCAGTTCGTTCTTGAGCTTTTCCGTTTCGGCCTGGAGTGTGGCCACGGTTTTCTGGAGGTCGCTGTAAGAGGGTTTCGCTGACATGGTCACCTGCCTGTCTTGTAGAAGATCCGAGCCCATCGTTTCGCGCATGGCTGGCGTTTGCTTTACGGGTCACATGGGAAGTGTTTTTAAAATCAGTTCCCGCTGAAGAGAGAAATCATTCGTTGCTTTCAGTTATCTATAACAGAACAGAACGGATGAAGCCAAGAACAAAAAAGGGCGAGGAATCACGGGCCTTATATGCATTCGCCTCAGGGTTCAGGGCGATACCGGTGGATCGGGCTGCTCCTTCAGGACGAGAAAGTAGAGGGACCCGTTGTGTTTCATGTGTCCGGCGGCAAGTTCGGCGTAGGACCCGTTGCCCATGAAAAGATCCACACGGCCGGGGCCCTTGATGGCTCCGCCGGTGTCCTGGTTCAGGACGAGACGGTGGGCCTCACCCCATTCGACGATTTTTCCCCGGGAGTCCACCACGGGGCGGGAGGTCTGGATGAACGCCAGGGCGCAGGCCGGGAAAAGGGGCTTGTCCGTGGCAATGGACCGCTCCGCCGTAACCTCCACCCCGTAGCATCCGTAGGGGCCGCCCTTGCCTTCGGTGAAAAACACGTAGCTGGGATTGAAGTTCAGGATCTCATCCACTTCGCCGGGGTTGTTTCTCAGATACGCCTTGATGGTCTGCATGGATATGTTTTTCGCGGGAATCCGGCCTGTGTTGACCATATAGTTTCCGATGCTCCGGTAGGGCCGTCCGTTTTTGTTGCTGAAATGGAGTTTCAGCACATCCCCGTTGTCCAGGTACAGGATGCCCGACCCCTGGACTTCCAGAAAGAAAAGATCGATCCTGTCTGACACGTAGGCGATGATCCGGGCTTTACCCTTCAGAATGTCTCCCCGCCCGATTTCTTTACGTTCGTAGTACGGAACCACGGTTTTACGGTCCGTCACCCTTCCCATCAGGGTCCTGTTGAACCCTTCCTCGTCGGAATAGGCCCTGAGGTCGATGGAAACCAGATCGTCCGGTGCGGCGAAAACAGGGTAGGGGTACTCGTCGCTTTTTTCCAGGCTTCCCCGGAGACAGGGTTCGTAATAACCGGTGAAAAGCACCTCGCCCCGGTCGTTTCCAACGGATTTATAGACATCGTACCTTTTACGGATCAGATCGTTGAAATCCTGTTCCGGATCGGTTTGGCCCATGTAATCCAGCATCACGGTGAGGGATTCCACCATGCGTTTTTTACTGACCCTGTCGTTGCCGAACTGGAAAACCCGGTTGTCGGGAACGACCCTGAAATAAGCCAGGCTCTGATTCAGGGCCTTGCCCAGGCCGCTGAAGAAAAGGTCGTCCCTGAAATCCGGGTATTCTTCCTGGAGAAGTTTCACCAGGTGGGGTTTGGGCCTGGAGGAGGGGGGCTCGGGCTCCGCGGGACGAGGCGGTTTGATCTCGGGCGCAGGCGGGACGGCCACGGGTTTTTGGGGAACAGCCACTTTTTTCTGGGGAAAACAACCGGCCAGGCACAGGAAGGTGATGACAACGCAGGCCAGGACAAGGTCACATCTTTTTTTCATATCCATGGAAATCCGTATCTTTCTCGTCAATCCCGTTTAAAGTGTCCGCTGCGTCCCCCTGATTTTTCCACCAGGCGGATGTCATGGAACGACATGGTTCTGTCATGGGACTTGCACATGTCGTAGATGGTCAGTGCCGCCACGGACACGGCGGTCATGGCTTCCATTTCAACTCCTGTCTCGCCTTTCACCCGGACTTCCGCCACGATGCGTAAAGATGAGGATGATTCGTCGGGGAAAAAATCCACCGCGGCGTAAGTCAGGCAAAGGGGATGGCACATGGGGATCAGGGACGCGGTGTTCTTCGCCGCCATGACCCCTGCGATCCGGGCCGTTTCCAGCACGTTGCCTTTTTTGATTTCCCGGCCGGTAATTTTATTCAGGGTGAGGGGGCTCATGCGGACCAGGCCCTCGGCCACGGCACGCCGGTCCGTGGCCGGCTTGTCTGTCACGTCCACCATGCGGACCCGGCCTTCCCCGTCGAGATGGGTGAAATCCGTCATCGATCCGTATCCTTTCCTTCTTCGATGAAGTATTCGGTTTTGGCGGTGACCGTGGCCTTGATGGCGTCCAAGGTGGTCTTGAGGGTGTGGAACACGTTTTCCCGGATGTCTCCGGCCACCACCAGCATCATCACGTCGGCTCCAACGGGCAGGAAACGGTTTTCCTCGGCCAGCTCGACCAGAACCTCCACGATGCCGTCATGGCCTCGGCTTTCGGCGATGATTTGGGATAGTTTTTCCCGGTCCACCCGGATTTCGATGCCGGACACGGGTCTGCCGTCTCTGGATGATCCCCTGACCACACCGTTGTGCGAAAGAATCATGCCCACCTTGCTGAAATCAGGGTGGTTTCGAATGGTTTCGGTCATTTGCTGAAGGTTCATGGCTGATTGTATCCCCGGGTTGAAGTGGTTGTTCTGGAACAGGTTTTCATGGAAAGCCCCCTGTATGGTGGTATAAGGAAAACGGGGGCGAAAATCAAGGGATTTGACGTCACGGCAAAATCCGCAGTGACTTCCACGAGAACCGAATTTTGTGTTGCCTCACGGGAAGAAAGTGGTTTATAGAAACGAGAATCAGCCACACGCGACAGTTCATCCATGTCAGTACCGTCAGCAAAGATCAATCATCGGAGATTCAGCCATGTCAGCCGAGACAAAGGACATCATCGTACTGGACGCCACGGATATCAACCGGATGGTCACCCGGATCGCCCATGAGATCCTGGAAAAGCACAAGGACATCGAACGCCTGGCCCTGATCGGCATCCAGACCCGGGGCGTGTTCATCGCCCGGCGCATCCAGGATGAAATCCGGAAGGTGGAAGGTGTGACGGTTCCGGCCGGTGAAATCGACATCACCCTGTACCGTGACGACTGGACCCGGATCAGCCACCACCCCATCGTGAAACCCACGGAGATCCAGTTCGGCGTGAAGGACATGAACATCATCCTGGTGGATGACGTGCTGTTCACCGGACGGACCATCCGGGCCGCCATGGACGCTCTCCTTGATTTCGGCCGTCCGGCGCGGATCGAGCTGGCCGTCCTGGCCGACCGGGGGCACCGGGAATTCCCCATCCAGGCCGATTATTCCGGGCGGTTCATCGAAACCCGTTACGTCGATACCATCAACGTACTGCTTTCCGAGCATGACGGCGTCGACCAGGTGGTCCTGAAGAGGGGGTGAACATGGGCGTTTCCGGTCACAGACGACAATCCCTTGAAAACCTCCGCGTCGGCATTCTCACCATGACCTCGAGCCGGACCCTGGCCGAAGACAAAAGCGGGGCCTGGATCCGGTCCCAGGCTGAGAAGGAAGGCCACCAGGTGGTTTTTCACGGTCTTGTCAAGGACAGCGAAGAGGATATCCGCATGGCCCTGCGCGACGCCATCCGGAACCACAGCCCCCACGCCATGATTTTAAACGGCGGCACCGGCATCACGAAAACCGATGTGACCATCGAGGCGGTGACCCCCATGTTCCGCAAGACGTTGACGGCCTTTTCCACCCTCTTCACCATGCTGAGTTTCGAGGAAATCGACACGGCGGCCATTCTGTCCCGTTCCACCGCCGGCATCGTCGCAGACACCGTGGTGTTCTGCCTGCCCGGAAGTCTTGCGGCCTGCAAACTGGCCTGCCGGTCCATTATTTTCCCCGAGCTGGGCCATGTGGTGAAACACGTCCGGGATCTGTGAGACGGAGTCAGGATGTTTATCCTGATTCTAACCCGGCCCTAACACGGCCCTAACAAAACACGCCTATTTTAGCTTCGAACGTCACAGGGACTCCGGACATTCCGGACATCAATTAACGTAAGGAGTTAAAAAATGAAGAAAATTATCGCCATCCTGGCCTTTATCGCCCTTTCCACCTCTGCGGCCTTTGCCGGAAAAATCGAAATCAAGGGATCGACCACCGTCCTTCCCGTGGCCCAGAAAACCATCGAGGCCTACATGGCCCTGCATCCCAAAACCGTGATCACCCTTTCAGGCGGCGGCACGGGCAACGGATTCAAAGCCCTGATCGACGGGACCACCACGATTTGTAACGCCTCCCGTTTTATCAAGGATAAGGAAGCCAAACTGGCCATCGAAAAAAACATCATTCCCGTGGCCCACAGGGTGGCTCTTGACTGCATCGTGCCCATCGTCCACAAGGACAACCCGGTGAAGGACCTGACCAAGGCCCAGCTCAAGGACATCTACACCGGCAAGATCACCAACTGGAAACAGGTGGGGGGCAAAGACCTGAAAATCGTGGTGATCACCCGCGACAGTTCTTCCGGAACCTTCGACGCCTGGAAAGAGATGGTCATGGACGAAGAACGGGTGATCCCCTCGGCCCTGACCCAGCCGTCCAACGGCGGGCTGGTCACCCAGATCGGCAGCACCAAAGGCGCCATCGGCTACATCGCCCTGGGATACGTGACCAAGAAAGTGAAAATCCTTTCCGTGGATGGGGTGAAAGGCAGCGACCTGACGGCAAAAAACGGCCAGTACAAGATCAGCCGGCCCCTGTTCATGTTCACCAACGGCTGGCCTGAAGGCGAAACCCTTTCCTACCTCAACTTTGTCTTGTCTCCCAAAGGTCAGGCTCTGGTGAAAGCCGCAGGCAGCATTCCCATGAATTAGGAAAAAGGGTTATCCGTCGGGTTTCGATCACGGAACCCGACCTTAAGATTTTCCCGGCGTCATCAGGCCCTGATAGAAAAAAAGGATACAACACCGCTCATGAAACCCAGTGAAAACGCGATCAAGACAGGTTTTTTTCTGACGGCCTTCGTCTCCGTCACCATCCTCGGCCTGATCATGATTTTCCTTGTGAAAGAGGGGATTCCCATTTTCTCCCACGTCTCTGTCCGTGATTTCGTTTTCGGACAGTACTGGTACCCCACCGACGATCCACCAGCCTACGGAATCTTCCCCCTGATCGTGGGAACCTTTTCCGTGACCCTGCTTTCAGCCCTGATTTCTGTTCCCATCGGGGTGATGTCGGCCATCTACATCGCCGAAATCGCCCGGGACAGGGTGGCCGCCGTGGCCAAACCCATGGTCGAACTTCTGGCGTCCATTCCCTCGGTGGTGGTGGGTTTTTTCGGCATGGTGGTGGTGTCGCCCTTTCTCCAGGAAACCTTCGATATTCCCACGGGCCTCAACCTGTTCAACGCATCCCTGATGCTGGCCTTCATGGCCGTTCCCACCATCTGTTCGGTGACGGAAGACGCCCTGAAAAGCGTGCCGAAATCCCTGAAAGAGGCGTCCCTGGCCCTGGGAGCCACCCATTTCGAGACCATCACACGGATCACCGTACCCGCCGCCATGTCGGGCATCAGCACGGCGGTGATCCTGGGCATGAGCCGGGCCGTGGGAGAAACCATGGTGGTGCTGATGGTGGCCGGAGGGGCGGCCATGAATCCCCGGTCCATTTTTGATCCGGTGCGGCCCATGCCGGCCAGTATCGCCGCTGAAATGGGCGAGGCCCCTTTTGGCGGGGAGCATTACAGCGCCCTGTTCGCCACCGGCATCGTACTGTTTCTCTTTACCCTTGTTTTCAACATCTGCGCGGCCAGAATCGCCCGGAGGTACAAACAGTCATGACACTCAGATCCATACGGCGACGCCGCCTCACGGAAAAGATCATGTTCGGCCTGTTCAGGTCAGCGGCCCTGCTGAACGGCCTTGTGGTCCTGGTGGTGGTGTTGTTCATCGCGATCCATGGCCTTCGGGCCATCAACCTGGAATTTCTCACCCAGTCCCCCCTGGACTCCATGACCCGGGGAGGGATTCTGCCCTGCATCATCGGGACGTTCTGCCTGGCTGTGGGAGCTGTTCTTTTCGCCCTTCCCGTGGGGGTGGCCACGGCCGTCTACCTGAACGAATACGCCAGGCCCGGACGCCTGGTGAATTTCCTCCGGTTCGCCATCAGCAACCTGGCAGGGGTTCCCTCGATTGTTTTCGGGCTTTTCGGGCTGGCCTTCTTCTGCATCATGCTCCGCATGGGGGTCAGCATGCTGGCCGGGTCCCTGACCCTGGGCGTGATGAGCCTTCCCGTGATCATCGGTGCTTCCGAAGAAGCCCTGAAGGCCGTTCCCCAGACTTACCGAGAAGCGTCTCTTGGCATCGGCGCCACCCAATGGCAGACGATACACCGGGTGGTTCTTCCGGCAGCCCTGCCGGGAATTCTCACCGGAACGATTCTCGCCCTGAGCCGGGCCGCCGGAGAGACGGCCCCCATCATGTTCACCGGGGCCGTGTTTTTCACTCCGGAACTCCCCAAATCCATTCTCTCCGAAGTCATGGCCCTGCCCTACCATATCTATGTCCTGGCCACGGCAGGTCTCAACATCGAACAGACACGGCCCATGCAGTACGGCACGGCCCTGGTGCTCATCGTGCTGGTCCTGGGCATGAACCTTTTCGCCATCGTACTGAGGCAGAAACTGAGAAAGAAACTGAACCAATGAAACATACCCGTATTTTGGAGAATGACACCATGAACCGTATCACGCGGCCTGTTCAGGAACCCGGGGAAAGTGAAGGGGCCTGCCCCAAATTTTCCGTCAGAAACCTTCAGTTCTTCTATGGAGACGTCCAGGCCCTGTTCGATATTTCCCTTGACATCCTTCCGCAGAAAGTCACAGCCCTCATCGGCCCGTCGGGCTGCGGAAAAAGCACGTTCCTGCGTTGCCTGAACCGGATGAACGACCTGATCGTCAACTCCCGGGCCCAAGGGGAGGTGCTTCTCGACGGTGCGAACATCCTCGCCCCCCAGCTGGACGTGGTGTCTTTGAGACGTCGGATCGGCATGGTGTTCCAGAAGCCCAACCCTTTTCCCAAGAGTATTTTCGAAAACGTGGCCTACGGTCTCAGGATCACCGGGGTGAAAGACAAGGCCCGCATCGCCGGTGAGGTGGAGAAAAGCCTGAAACTCGCGGCCTTGTGGGACGAGGTGAAAGACCGGCTGGACAAACCGGCCACCAGTCTTTCCGGCGGACAACAGCAGAGGCTGTGCATCGCCCGGGCCCTTGCCATTGAGCCCGAGGTCCTTTTGATGGACGAGCCGGCGTCGGCCCTGGATCCCATCGCCACCCTGAAAATCGAGGATCTGATCCACGAGCTCAAGCAGAAGTTCACCATTGTCATCGTCACCCACAACATGCAGCAGGCGGCCCGCGTCTCGGACACCACGGCGTTTTTCTGCATGGGCAAGCTGATCGAGGTGAACGACACGGGCATCATGTTCACCCGCCCCAGCGACAAGCAGACCGAAGACTACATCACCGGGCGTTTCGGATGATTCCGGGTTACAGATGAAACGATAAGGAAACACAGGGAAAAAATCATGAATATACTGTTAAGAAAAGAGCTGGAAACAATCCGGAAAAAACTCCTGGCCCTGGGAGCCATGGTGGAAGACCGGTTTCTCAACGCCGTCAGGGCCTTCGAGTATGGCGAAACAGATCTCTGCGTTAAGGTTATCGGCAGCGATCACGAAGTGGACAGCATGGAGGTGGAGATCGAGGAAGACTGCCTGAAAGTCCTGGCCCTGCATCAGCCCGTGGCCGGGGACTTGCGTTTCCTGATCGTGGTGATCAAGATCAACAACGATCTGGAACGGATCGCCGATGAAGCGGTGAACATCGCCCAGCGGGTGGTCCGCATCCAGGGTTTCAACTACGAGAGCTACGTCCACGGGTACAGGGTCATGGCCGAAATGGCGGGCAACATGCTGAAGATGAGTCTCGACGCCTTCGTGAACCAGGACACGTCCCTGGCCGAGGACGTCCGTGCCATGGACGGCCGGGTGGACGAGATGAAAAACAGCTTTTACGACAGGATCAAGGCCGACACCATGGTCATGCCCGACAAGACGGGAAAGCTCATCAACATGCTGTTGATTTCCCGGCATCTGGAGCGAATCGCCGACCACGCCACCAACATCGCCGAAGAGGTGATCTACATGAAACGGGGGGAAATCGTCCGGCACAGGTGACCGCATCCGTGCCGTTCAAAGGTCCGGGGTTTTCGATTTCAGGGGAGTACCCCCATGCCCATGGATTCATCCAGGCAGGCGTCACACCGCCGTCCTGACAAAAGACGTTCGACAGGTCGAGGATCATCACCAGTTTGCCTGATTTTTCAAGCTTGCCGAACGATGTGACCAGTCCGTCCCCGTCCGAATGGATTCCGCTGTTCACCAGGGGTTCGATGGACCCTCGTTCGAGGTGGCTGACCGTTTCCACGGCGTCGACGATCACGGCAAAGTTGTTTTTCTCTTTTCGTACGACAATGGCGATCTCGCGCAGGGATTCCTTCAACGTGAGCCGCAGGGAGGCGAACAGCTGAACCATTTCCAGGAGGGCTCCGTTCCGGGTGTCGTCTATCGACTTCAGGGCCTGGTGATGTTTGCCCTCTTTCTGTAACGCCAGGACCGTATTGGCAATGGCGTGAATCTTCCGGTGCGGGGCATCGAATTTCCTGAGCAGGGAGGCCAGAATCAGTTTGTCTGTTTTGAAATGATCGTACCATTGACCGAAAACGCATTTATGGGGATCTGTCTCAAGCCCGAAATTCCGTTTGTCCCTGATCGATAACTCCAGTTCCGTCAGCCAGTTCTTGTGGTCTTCTTCCCGCCTGTTCAGCATGGTAATCAGGTCGTCTATTTCCGTGGGCAGTGGGACCATGCCCAGCCTTTTCCTTAAATCCACCACAGGCACCACACTTCCCCTCAGATTCACTACACCCCGGACACAGGCAGGGGCCCGGGGCAGGGCGGTGACGGGAGGGAGCGCCACCATGGTCTGGATATCCTGGAGTCGAATGGCAAACAGTTCCTTGCCGATTGTGACGATGGCCCACAATGTTTTATCTTCTGCTGCATCGATCATCAGAATTCTCCCGCTGTTCAGGATGGCATGTTTTTCTCCTGGCAAAATGTTCAGGTGTTCGCCTGGGTTGAGTGACGGGTGTTTCGGCCGGGAAATGGGACATTTTCCCGTATTGTGCCGTTTCCAGGCGGGCTGAGATCTTCCTGAAAACCTTGAGGATCAACGGGTCACTGGCAGATCCCCGCTTTTTTCTCTCCCTCGCTCCAGCGTTTCAGGAAGTGTTCTCTGACCCTGAGGTCGGGTTTGCCGTCACCCAGGGCTTCCAGGCTGGTTTTGATCTGGACCGACAGGGCTTCGGCGCCTTTGACGTCAGCCAGAAGGGTGCGGATGCCCAGACTCCGGTACAGGGCTTCCAGGGCCTCGGTGTGACGGTTCATGGCGGCGAGGACACGGCCCATGGCGGCAAGGTCGTCGGCGATGCTTTTCGAGTAACCGGCTTTGCGATCCGATTCAAGGGCCCGGGCGTAGTGCCTGAGGGCGGAGTCCGGATCGCCTTTCTTCTCAGCGCAAAGCCCCATGGCGTGGACAATGGTGGCGTATTCGAAGGGTTTGTCCGGAGAGGACTGGGCCTCGGCTTCGGCGAGGAGTTTCTCCGCTTCGGCCGTATGGCCGCGCCGGATCAGGACAAGGGCCCGGTTGCTTTTCAAGGTCGGAAGGGCCACGCTGTTTTTCACGGCGGCGGCCTCGGCCTCGTCAAGGGCGGTTTCGGCCTTGTCCAGCTGGTCCATGTCGGTGAAGGTGGCGGCGGTGTTGGCCAGGGCCTGGACCAGACCGCGGCTGTCCCCGGTCCGCTCAAAGATCCGGCGGGATTCTTCGAAGAAAAGAAGGGCGCTGTCCCAGTCTTTTTCCGCCCGGTAGACCGATCCCAGGTTGTTCAGGGCAAGGGCCGCCCCGTCCTGGTCGTCCTGGGCCGTGAATTTCTCGTAGGCTTTGTGGAAGCTGGCCAGGGCTTTGACGTAACAGCCCCTCATGTACCAGGTGTTGCCCTCGATGATGTCCCGGGTCGCCGCTTTGTTGAACCGGGGTTTCTGGACCTCGGCTTTCCGGGCGCAGCCCATGGTCAAAGCAAGCGCGACAGCGATGACAAGACCGATGATTTTTTCCCCTCTCATACCCATCCCTCTGGTGATTTTTTCTTTTCGCTTCGGGCGCTTCCCCCTTGGAAACGCCGGAAAGCGAATCATTTTAAGCAGAATTCTTTATACATCCCGACTGTTTGAATGTCAAAGCCTTGCCTAAGCAAGCAGCAGTTCCCGGCAGACACTTCAGCTCCGTTCCAAATGTCCCGCGACGCACCCTGGCAGGTCGGCTTGAGGCACGAAAGCCGACAAATCACCCCATGCTTTTCACGCGCCACGCGCCTTTCCGCCGCTCAATCACCAAAAGATAAAAGGTTTTCATGTGCTGCACGGGCTCCCGATTTTTCTGTGGATCGGGCCATTTGTCGGGTTTGAAGAACCCGACCTACGAATCAATCGGTATCGGGTTCGGGTTCGTAACGATACCGATTCGTGGAGGCTCCAGGCTGATTCAGAGCTTGAAAACGCTGAAACATAGAAATCTTCGATAAGGCCCGTTTTTCATATTTGAAAAAGAAATTAGACCACGGTCCGGAATTGTGCGAAAAAAGCCTGTCGTCCATCAGAATGCTTAACCAGGGAGAAAACCATGGATCAACTCGACTTCAGGGGAATGAACTGCCCCCAGCCTGTGATGGAAACACGCGGCTACCTGGACAAACACCCGGGAACACAGGCGCTGTGTGTGACCGTGGACAACCGGGCCGCCTCGGAAAACGTGAGCCGCTACCTGGCAAGCCGTGGTTTCCAGGCCGAAATCCGTGAGAGCGGAAAAGATTTCCAGGTGCTGGGTAACAGCACCGGCGAAGCCTGTGAATGTGCGGTCTTCGATCCGGCGAACCTCGAGCGGACCACCCTTATAATGATCACCCACAACACCATCGGCACGGGCAGCCTGGAACTGGGGGCGAAACTCATGGCCAGCTTCATCAAGACCCTTGGGGAAATCAAGGAAAGCCTCTGGCGTCTCGTTTTCGTCAACGAGGGCGTCAAGCTCACGGTGGAGGGAACGGAAACCTACCCCCTGCTGGCGGAGCTGGAAAGCCAGGGGGTCAGCATCCTGGTCTGCGGCACCTGCCTTGATTTCTTCGGCCTTGTGGACAGAAAAAAGGCGGGACAGACCACCAACATGCTGGACATCATGACCAGCCTCCAGGTGGCGTCCAAGGTCATCAACATCTGAAGTTTTTTTCAGTCCAGGGCGTTTTCCACCGCCTGGGCCAGTTCGTCGTAGTTGCATGGTTTCTGGAGGAAACCGTGCACTTGGGTCTGAAGCACGTTGGTGTTTTCCAGGGCGTAGCCGCTCATCATGATGACCCGGGCAGCCGGGTGCTTTTCGAGAACCACCGGGCAGACCTTGTCTCCCCGGATATCGGGAAGGAAAAGATCCATGATGGCCAGGTGGATGTCCCCGTCCCAGCCCTGGGCCAGTTCAATTCCCCGGGACCCGTTTTCCGCAAGGATCACCTGGAACCCCATGCGGGTCAGCATGGATTGCATCATGTTTCGTATGATGTCATCGTCGTCGATGACCAGAACCGTTTTTTTGTTGTTTTCGTTCACAGAAGAATCTCCCTTTTTAAACCTTGTACGATCCCACGAGCACCTTGAGCTGGCCGGCAAGGGCCGACAGCTCGTCCGCTTTTTCATGAACCCGTTCGATGTCGCTTCCCATGGCCATGGCATGGCCCGAAATATCTCCGATGTTCTGTTCCACATGGGCCGATGTGCTTGTGATATCCAGAACATGGCTGTGGACGTCGCCGATGTCCCGGGCGCTTTCATTGACTCCCGCCGTGATCTCCATGCTTGACACCAGCTGCTCTTCCAGGCTGACGTTGATGGAAGCCACCAGATCGTTGACCTGGAAAATCACCCGGGACACCTGTTCGATTTCCGACACCGAACTGCCGGTGGACTGCTGGATCCCTTCGATTTTCTCCCTGATCCTGGCCGTGGCTTCCGTGGTCTGCCGGGCCAGTTCCTTGATTTCGTTGGCCACCACGGCGAAACCCTTGCCCGCCTCACCGGCCCGTGCCGCCTCGATGGTGGCGTTCAGGGCCAGGAGGTTGGTCTGCTCGGAGATTTCCGTGATCGCCTCGGTCACCGTGTCGATATCCCTGGCGGCGACGCCCAGGCTGAGGATCTTGTTCGAGGCGTTTTCCGCCCTTTCCACGGCCTCGCCGGTGATGACCCTGGCCCTGTCGCTGTTCGAGCCGATGGTTTTCACGATGGCCGTCATGGCGTCCGACGACGCGGCCACCTTCTGGATCATCGACGCCGAGTTTTTCATGGACTCTTCGATGGAACGGGTATCCCGGTTCACTTTTTCCATTTCCGTGACGGTTTCGACGGTCTTGTCCACGGTTCTGCCGGACAGATCTTTCATGCCTTCGGAGTAAGTCTTGAGCTCTCCCGCAGACCGGTTCAACGTGTCGATTCCCTGGAACACGGCAGAGAAAATTTTCTGGAACCTGGCCAGAAAGGCGTTGAAATACGACGACAGGGCCGTGATTTCGTCGTGGACGCAGACCTGGTAGACCTCTTTACATTCCCGGCAGGTCGAAATGGAACCTTTGGTTAGCCGTTCGCAGGACGGGTGTTCCGAAAGGCTGCCCACCTCGATCCAGCAGTGGCTTTCCCGGCCGTAGGCCTCGCATTCCTTTTTGTGGCACTTCCGGATGTCCGAGCATCTGGCCGTGTTCAGGCTGATTCTCCGGCTCAGGTCGGCGGTGCCCACGGCAAGGTCCCGCAGGTCTTCGGAAATGCTGTGGATCGGCCGGATGATCCTTCGGACCATCACCACGCAGAACACCAGGGAGACGCCGATCAGCACCACCAGGGTTCCGGCGAGGACCATGATCTGGGACGCGATCCTGGCGTCGATGGCTTTCCGGATTTCCGCCACGGCCTTGTCGATATCGTCCACATAGACTCCTGTACCGATGATCCAGGGCTTGCCATCCATTTTCCTGACAAAGGACATTTTGGGGTGGAGGGTGTCTTTGTCCTGGCCCGGTTTGGGCCAGAGGTAGGGCACGAACCCTCTGCCCCCGCCCGTTTTGCAGACCTCCACAAAGGCCTGGAACAGGTTCTGGTTTTTGCCCATGGCGCAGTCGAACTTGGGATTGTCCAGAGTTTTTCCGTCAAGTTCGGGAAGAATGGGATGCATGATCATCCGGGGAAACGGCTCGCCGGTGTCGTTGATCCAGAAGTAACCCGACCGGTCCGAACCGTATCTGGCGCGTTTCACCACGTTCAACAACTGTTCATCCGACTCGAGGTCGGCGGCCGCGCTTGAAACGGAATCCACCAGGTGCTCGAGCATGGCCATTTTCTCTTTCATCAGAAGGTCCCGGGTGGAGGCGATCTGTTCGTGTCCTCTTTTTTCGATGGAAACGATGGACACGGCGCTGGCCACGGCCCCCACAAGACAGAGACCCGTGGCCACCAGCCCGATGAGCTTGGTCGAAATGTTCATGATGTCTCCTCTGAACGTCTTGGATTACGAGAAAAACAGAGAAAAAAGATCCATGGATTCCCCTTTGAGCTGGGCCATGCCGACCAGATAGGCTTTAAGCGCTTCGTCTGTCCATGGGACCCCCGCGTGGGCCGCCCTTTCGCTGTTCCGTTGGCAGAAAAGAAACGCCTTCAGATCCTGGTTGTTCCCCAGGTCAGGGGCATTGTCTCCCAGGTGGGCCACCATGTCGGCGAAATAGATCAGGGCCGCTGCCGGGGTGTTTTCTCCGGCCTTTTCCGGTTGGTGATGGAAGCCGACGGCGTCCACCAGTTTTTTCGGAAAAGACCAGCGTTCCAGGAGGTTCTGGCCGATTTCCCCGTGGGAGGCCCCGAACAGGTTCTCTTCCCACTGGTACATGTTGAAGGCCGGTTCGTCCTGCCGGGCCGCGACCCGTGCGAATTGGCTGGGGAACACGGTGAGGATCACCAGCTTGCCGATATCGTGGATCAGACCGCTGATGAACACGTCGTCGGCCGGTTCCGTTTCCCGTGCCAGAACCCGGGCCGCCAGGCCGCAGAGAAAGCTGTGGACCCAGAACCCCCGGATGTCGAACCAGTGTTCGATCTTCACCGTTTTGAAGCTGTTGAACATGGCCCGGGCGATAACCATGTTCCGGATTTCGTTGAGTCCCAGAATGGGAATGGCCTGCCGCAGGGAGCTCACCGTGCGGGTCTGGCCGAAAAACGCCGAATTGGCCAGTTTCAGGATCGCCGCGGTCAGGGAAAGGTCCAGCCGGATCACGTGAAGAAATTCATCCATGGAACAATCGGGATCGGAGGACAGTTCGATGACCCGGGAGACAACCGACGGCAGCGCCGGAAAACTCTGGATTCTGTCAGTCAACGCGGAGACACAGGCCCCTTTGTGGTTCATGGCTGACCTCCCCCGGTCTCACCGGACCGGTCCCGGATTAATTTTTCAGCCTGCTTCAGAGTCTGTCTGGAGATCTTGTGGGGTTCACACTCCGACACACTCTTGAGAAACAGACCCACATAGTGGGGGTCCAAGATGGTTCCCGCTTTTTCGGCCAGGGCCAGCACCGCCTCGTCCAGGCCCGTCTCGCCTGATTCCAGTTCCAGGCAGAGGCTGACGAAGGTTTCGGCGATGGAAAAAATCCGGGCGCCCATGGGGATCTGGTCCTTTTCAAGCCCCAGGGGCAGGCCGGTGCCGTCGTAGTGCTCGTTGTGGGCCAGAAGCACTTCCCTTTCGTCGGCGAAAAAATCGAACTTCTCCGTCAGTTCGGCCATGAGATACGGGCCGTGGGCAGGATCTTCCGGATTGCCTTGGTCCTCGATTCCCCCTACCATGGACAGGAAACAGTCGTGGATGGTGGCGGCCAGCCTGAAGGTGTCCACCACCTGGGCCGGCAGGTTCATCCTGTAACCCATGAGCGTCAGGTATTCCCGGAGCATCCGGCTTCTCTGCCCGGACTTCGCGCTTCCCGAATCCCGGACCAGAAGTTCCAGGGACGCCACCGACGCTTTCTTGGTCTTGGTGAGAACGGCGGTGATGCTGTCTTTGACGATCTGGATCCTCTGGTTCTTGGGCATGTTCCTGAGCGACGGGTCCATGGCCCCTTTCTCGTAGACCTGGGTCCTGTTCCGCCCTTCGGCCTTGGCCACGAAAAGGGCCTGATCCGCATAGGAGATCAGTTCACTGTAGACCGTGGGGTGGTGGAGGTAGATCGACGCCACCCCGATGCTCACCGTCACCGTGGCCTGGAGGTCTCCCTGGCGGAATTGCACCTTTTCCATGTCATTTCTGAATTTTTCGGCCAATGTGACCGCTCCCTTGAGGTCTGTCTGGGGCAGAAGCACGAGAAATTCCTCCCCGCCGTACCGGAACACGAAATCCGAATCCCTCACATGCTCTCTCAGGTGATCGGCGAACACCTTCAGCACATGATCCCCGAAGGGATGGCCCAGGGTGTCGTTCACGCTCTTGAAGTAGTCGATGTCCATCAAGAGGCAGGACAGGTCTGTTTTATACCGGATGGACCGGTTGAATTCCGATTCCATGACCACGTTCATATGGCGGTGGTTGTAAAGGCCGGTCAGCCCGTCCTTGACCGACAGGTCTTTCAGAAGGACGTTCTGCTCGTCGATGATTCGGCGCCTTTTTTCAGCTTCGGCCAGGGCCTTTTCAAGGTTCGCGTTCAAGATTTCCCGTTCTTTTTTCTGCGTGTACAGGTCCATGAACACCCGGATCTTGCTTTTCAGGATGAAGATGTTCACGGGTTTGAAGAGGTAATCCACGGCTCCCGCGTCGTAGCCCTTGAAAAGATGGGTGTCCTCCTGGCTCACCGCGGACACGAAAATGATGGGGATATGGCGTGTCTTCACGTTGGAACGGATCAATTCCGCCGTTTCGAATCCGTCCATGCCGGGCATCTGGACATCCAGAAGAATCAGGGCGAAGTCCTGGTCGAGCACGAGCCCCAAGGCCTCGTTCCCTGATCCGGCCTGGACAATGTCGTATCCCTCGTCCTGAATGGCGGCGGAGAGGGACAGAAGGTTCAGGGGTTTGTCGTCCACCATGAGGATGCGCGGTTTTTCCGTTCGTGTTTCATCCATGATTCGTGCACCTTGTTATGACGGTTAATCATTGATCGATGTCGATGATGGCCGACCGGCTGTCGTGCCATTTGATCTTGTCGCGGCTGATGGCCTGGATTTTTTTGACGATGTCGGCAATGCGCGTTCCGGCTTCCTTGATCCGGCCGATATGCTTCAGCACCTTATCCGGATCGTTTTTGTTCATTTCAAGGAGTTCGATGTTCCCGAGAAGCCCCATGAGAGGCTGGTTCAGTTCGTGGGCCGTGGTGCCGGCCATCTGGAGCAGGGCGTTAAGCCGCTCTTTTTTCACCATTTCCGCCTGCTGTTCGGTGATCATCCGGGAGGCCTCTTCCAGCTCGCCAATTTTTTCCCGGAGTTCGAACCCCGTCTTTTCCAGTTCCTGGCGCTGGCGGTAAAGCTCGACGAATATCCTGACCTTGCTGAGCAGGATCTGGGGGTTGATGGGTTTGTACAGAAAATCCACGGCTCCCGCTTCGTAGGCCTTGGCCATGTGGGGCTCTTCCCGGCCGATGGCCGTGATGAAGATGATGGGCACATGGCGGCTCCGCTTGTTCCGGCGGATCAGTTCCGCTGTTTCGAATCCGTCCATCCCCGGCATCTGGACATCCATGAGCACCAGGGCGAAATCGTGTTCGAGGATCATGGACAGGGCCGTGTTGCCTGAATCGGCGGTGAGGATGGACAGATCGGGCATGGCCAGGATGTCTTCAAGGGACATCAGGTTTTCGGGTCGGTCGTCCACGATGAGGATTTTGGTCTCTAAGGTCATATTCCAAGGGTCCTTGTCAAAAGCGTTTCTCTTGCGCCCTTTTGTCGAGAAGGTCCCGGATGGCCTGGGAGAATTCTCTGATTTCAAGGGGTTTCATCAAGATTCGGGATATGCCGGCGTCTCTGGCGATGTCTTCGGTGATTTTGTTGTTGTAGCCGGTGCACAGGATGATCGGGATGTCCTTCCGTATGGCACTGATTCCCCGGGCCAGTTCAAGGCCCGTCATTTCGGGCATGGTCATGTCGGTGATCACCATGTCGAAATCGTCGGACCGGTTGATGAAGATGTTGAAGGCTTTAAGGCTGCTGGACTCGGACACCACCCGGTACCCCAGCCGCTGGAGCATCATCTTTTCGATCTCCACCAGGGAGGTTTCGTCGTCCACGAAAAGGATGGATTCCTTGCCCGTGGGCAGGGGGGTGGCTCCCGACTGTTTTGTTTCCACTTTCTTCGCTTCAAGGCGGGGCAGCATCACCGTCATCGAGGTGCCCTGGTTCAGGACGCTTTTCACCTGGACAGCGCCCCCGTGGTTTTTGATGATGCCGTGAACCACGGCAAGGCCAAGGCCCGTTCCCGTGTCTTTTTCCTTGGTGGTGAAATAAGGGTCGAAAATCCGGTCGATGTGTTTGGGGTCGATGCCGCAGCCCGTGTCGCTCACCGTCAGCCGGATATAAGGGCCCGGTTTGAGGTCCGGAAATTCCCGGGTGTCGTCGCCGGTGGAATCCACGGGTTTCAGGGTCACCGCAAGGACGCCCCCGGTGTTTTCCATGGCGTGAAGCGAGTTGGTGCAGAAGTTCATCAGCACCTGGTGGATTTCCGTGGGATCGGCCATCATGGACGTGCCTTCCGTGGAAATGTCCTGGCGGATCTCGATGGTGCTGGGAAGCGAGGCCCTGATCAGCTTCAGCGCCTCCTTGACGATATGGTGGAGCTGGATGGGCTGCATCCGGTGTTCGGTGAGGCGGCTGAAGCCCAGGATATGCCGGACCAGGTCTTTGGCCCTGTTCGAGGCGGTCAGGACGTGTTCGATGTCGGCCAGGGCTTTTTCCTGGTCCTTGATGTTGTACCGGGCCAGCTGGGCGTAGCCGATGATCGCCCCAAGGATATTGTTGAAATCATGGGCGATCCCTCCGGCCAGGGTGCCGATGGACTCCATTTTCTGGGCCTGTCTCAGCTGGATTTCCAGCCGTGTCTGCTCGGTCACGTCCCGGACCAGCTTGAGGAGCCGCAGGGGTTCGCCTTTGGGGTCCCGGACAAGCCAGAGCCGGACCATGACCGGAAACACCGACTTGTCTTTGCGGACGAACTCCTTTCTGTATTCATCGGAAAAATCCCGGACCAGCACCTGCTTTTCAAGGATCTCCAGATCCTTGGCGATCCATTTCCGGGGCGTGTGCTGGTGGTAGGTCATGAAGATCAGCTCGTGTTCGCTGTAGCCCAGCATGTCGCAGTACGCCTTGTTCGCCCGTTCGATCTGCCCGTCCAGGCTGAGAAAGGCGATGCCGTCCCGGCTGGTGTCGAACAAACTGCGGTATTTGGTGTCGCTCATTTTCAGGCGTTCGGCCGCTCTCTGTTCCGAGGATTTCCTCAGCCTGTGAAGCTCGGCGAACACGTTCACCTTGGACACGATGATCACCGGATCCACCGGTTTCACCATGTAGTCCACCGCGCCGGCCATGTAGCCTTTGAACACCCAGGACTCGTCGCTGTGCAGGGCCGTGAGGAACATGATGGGCACATGCCGGGTCTTTTTCCTCAGCCTGATTTTTTCCGCCGCCTCGAAGCCGTCCATGTCCGGCAGGTTCACATCGAGGATCACCAGGGCGAAATCGTGTTCCTGGATCAGGTCCAGGGCCTTTCTGCCGTTTCGGGCCGTCACGATCCGGTATCCCGGGTTGTCGAGAATGGCGGCAAGGGATAACAGGTGCTGGCTGTCGTCGTCGACGATGAGAATGTCTGTTTTTTCTTGTTCGCGGGTCATCTTTTTTGTCCGGTTTTTTAAACGGAGCCCTGTCCGGCCGTCCGGCAGGGGATTCATAGTCCGATCGGTATTTTTAGTTCGACCCTCTCTCGGGCAGGAACAGCCTGAACGTGCTGCCCTGGCCTACGGTGCTGGAAAGGAGTATCTCCCCCTGGAGAAGCCGGGCGAATTCACGGGCCAAGGCCAGGCCGAGCCCCGCCCCTCCGTGTTTCCTCGTGGTGCTACCATCCACCTGTTTGAACGCTTCGAACACCACGTCCTTCATGTTTTCCGGGATGCCTTCCCCTGTATCGCTGACGGCGAATTCAATCATCGGTTGTCCCCGGGTTTCCACCCCGTCCACGTTATCCGCCTGGCGGATGTCCAGGGTCACACGGCCCTGGCTTGTGTACTTGAAGGCATTGGAGAGAAGGATCTTGAGAATCCTTTCCAGCCGGAGGGCGTCGGTGACCAGGGTCTCGGGAAGGTTGTCCCCCATCCGGACATGGAAGTCGATGTTCTTTTCAAGGGCCGTCTTTTCGTAGAGCCGTTTCATCACCCGGGCCGTTTCAACCGGGCGGTGACGGGTCAGACTGATCGCCATGTCACCCGAAGCGATACGGGTGAGATCGAGCACCTCGTCGATGAGGTTCAGGAGCTCCTTGCCCGAGTTTTGGATCACCGATGAAAAAGTCCGGATCTTTTCCATGCCCTTGTCGTCTGTCACCCCGGCCGCCGCCCTTTCCATGAGGATGCCCGAAAGAAGGATGATGCTGTTGAGGGGCGTCCTGAGTTCGTGGCTCATGTTGGCGAGGAATTCGGTTTTGTACATGTTGCTTTTCGCCAGTTCCTCGGCCTTGGTTTCGAGAACGGCCTTGGTTTCCTCCAGGTTACGGGAATGGATTCTCAGGGCTTCGTTCACCCTGTTGAGTTCCTCTTCCCTTGCCAGGAGCCGGGCCTGGGATTCTTTCAGAGCCCGGGTCTGGTTTTCCAGTTCCTGGTTCACGGTTTGTAGCTCTTCCTGCTGATTCCGCAGGCTTTCCGCCTGGTTCATGGTTTTTTCAAGGAGCTTCTCCGTCAGGTTCCTCGAAAGGGCCGACTGAATGCCGATGGCCACGCTTTCACTGTTCTTTCCGATGATATCGGTCACGTCCCGTTTGAAAAACCCAATGGCCCCGATCTCCATCACTGCCACCACCTCGTCGCCGAAGAGGAAGGGGTAGGCGAACACCGACGCGGGGCTGATTTCGGTGAGGCCTGTTTTCACCAGAGGCCCGGCGATTCCGGAACCTTCAAGGGAAAGGGGGCGCTTCTCGGCCGCCGCTTGCCCGGCCAGCCCCTCGCCCGACTGGATTTTCTCGGGAAAGTCCGAACGCAGACAGCCGTAAGTCCCTTTCAGGGAAAAGATCTGGTCGTCCTCGTCCACCACGTAAACCACGCCGATCTGGGCCCCGGAGTAAGCGCATATGAACGAGAGAACCTGCTCGGCCATCCGGTCCAGGCTCTGGTTGCCGCTCAGCTGCCGGATCAGTTCCATCTGGACATGGGTTCCGGTGATCTGGCGGTAGCCGTCCTCGTTCATCTTCCTCAGGGTTTCCTTGAGGCGGGCCAGCAGGGGGGCCAGTTCGTCGCCTTCCCGCTGGTCCAGGGAATCGTCCGGGGCGTAGTCGCCATGGGTGATTCTTTCGATCCGGTGATGAACGTCCTTGAAATAATCCCAGATTCCCTGGATGGCCAAGCCCAGCTCGTCCTTGTCGTTCCGGACCTTGGGCCTCTTTTTGAAATCCCCTTTGGCCGCGCCGGAGAGAAAATCCAGGATGTCGGAAAGCCTGGTGGCAAGATCCTTGAACACCCTGTCCCGGCGGCCGGCTTTTCCGAGAGTCCCCACGAAACCCTGGACGGCCTTCCTGACGAAATTTCTGTTGTCGGCGAGTTCCCTCAGGGCAAGCCGTGTCTGGATCATGAAAAACATGAAAAAAAGGAGAAAAACCACGGCCACCACCGTCAGGGATAGCCGGTGGTCTTTCATGATTTTCTGATAATACCCGTCATCGGTGCTTCGGGCCGCCACATACCACTCTGGGGAATCCAGGCCCGCCATGGAAACGGGGATGGCCTCCACAAGGTCCGATCCGGGTTCTCCGCTGTACCCGTTGACGATGTCCGGCCCGTTTGCCTCCTGTTTCTTCTGAAACGCGGACGGCGAAAAGTCAGGGATATCCCCGAGAGCAGGACGGCCCTGCCCATCGATGAGAGACAGCACGCACCCCGTCGCGGCCTGTTCGTTCCGCACGATGAGATCGCGGATCGACGCAGGGTCCATTCCGGCCGCAAGGAATCCCGCAAGGCCCCCTTTTTCATCCCGGATGCCCTGGACCAGAAAGAGGGGGCTTTTGTTTCCCGGGGGAAACACGAGCCAGTGTACGCCGCCGGCCTGGATGATTTTCCCCAGTATCCCCCGTTTTTCGATTTCGTCGGCAATGCCGTCGTCGGTCAGAGGGTCCTCGGTTTTGGCAGGTCCGCTGGAAAAACGACGGGTTCCGGACCGGTCGAAAACAATCACCCGGTCGAATCCCGAAGCCCGGATGACAGCCAGGAGCTGATCCGGAATCAGAGGTTTGCCTGAAACCCCGGGCTTACTTTCAAGCTTTCGGAGCATCTCACCGATTCCTGCATTTCGCGTCAGGATATCGAGCCGGTTGTGCCGTTCCTTCCAGTAACCCTCGATTTGCATGGCCACGACCCGGGCCGTGGTGTTCAGGGCCTGCCGACCGTGGGTCAGGCCTTCCCGGCCATGAATTCTGTATTCGTTCAGAAGGAAAGCCATCACGAAAAAAAAGCAGGCTCCACAGAACACCACGAACAGGAAAGGGCCGGGCCGTTCCATGTTTCCCCGGGAATCAGGCTCAACCACCATATCCGGCCCGTCCAAAGCAGAAGCGTTTCGCCCGGAAGGGAGCGGCATGGGCTGGTTATCGGTTTGACCGGTGGCTTTGTGCAGCATACGGGTTTCAACTTGAACAGATCAATCGGGATATGTCGCGGGATAGGCCATCGCGACAGTCCGTCATCGGTTAAAAAGCATGTCCGAAAAAAGGAAAGAATGGGTCAAAAAAACAATCATCTTCAGGGCTTCAATGATTTTTTCTAACACAGTTGCGGGAAAATGTACAAATCGAAAAAAGAACGGGCCGAGTTTGCTTCGGGGATGTTCCGGAGAAACATGGGCCGCGCTCTTTTCCGCCCCCCTGGTTTTAGTGGAAAACGCTTTGACCGGAACCGGAAAACGGGGGTATACTCTTTAGAAAAACGGCCTGGGCAGGAATCGCCGCCCAGTGGCCCCGACCACCCACGGGAGGTATTTCATGGATCAGTCCGACAGCCCTGTCCATGTGGGCGAACTGCTTGAAATCATGGACCATGACATGGAGCTTTTACGAGAGTGCCTGGATGATTTCGCCCGGGACGCGCCGGATATGCTCGATCAGATCCGCAGCGCCGTCGCGGGTGGAAACCATGAGGCCCTTGAATACAGCGCCCACGCCATCAAAGGCACCCTGCGCTATCTGGCGGCCTTCGAGGCTGCGGACATGGCCCTTGAACTTGAGGAGGCGGGACGCTCAGGGTCTTCCATGGACACTGCCCGCGATCTTCTGGACCGGCTTGAAAACGAGTGCGGAAGAATTTTCCGTTTCATCGAGCGATTCAGCGTGTGACAGCCGGATTTTGTCTTTCTTTTCCCGTCTTTACAAAAACCATGTCCTGTGACATAACCTGTGCCATGAACAGTGGCGGCCCGCCGCACCGGACCAGAACCATCACAAGGACAAGACGATCCTCGACCATGCTCACGGAACTTACAATAAAGAATCTGGCCATCATCGACGACCTCACCGTGTCTTTCGGCCCGGGCCTCACGGTTTTGAGCGGGGAAACCGGGGCCGGGAAATCTATTATCATCAACGCCGTCAACCTGATTCTTGGGAACAGGGCCACGTCGAAGTTCATCCGGACCGGTGAAGAATCGGCCGAAATCGAGGCGCTGTTCACCCTCAACCCCGGAAGCCCCGTGGCCCGGATTCTGGAATCCCTGGGCTTTGACGGCAACGGGGACCTGCTAGTCCGGAGGATTATTTCCGCCAGCGACCGCCACAGGATTTACATCAATGGAAAGATGGCCACCATGCAGATGCTGGCGGACATCACCCAGAACCTGGCCAGCATCTCGGGGCAGCACGCCAACCAGAGCCTCCTGAAAGAAGATCAGCACCTTTTCTGGCTGGACCAGTTCGGAAACCTCCTGGACCTGAAAAACCGCGTCGCGCAAACCTACCTGGAGCTGACGCCCCTGATCCGGAAACTGGCGGATTTCGAAACCATGGAGAAAAAACGGATCCAGCAGATGGAGTTTCTGAACTTTCAGAAAAACGACATCGAAAACGCCAGGCTCACCGACCGGGAAGACGAGATTCTCGAAGAACAGCGGCTCCGTCTGAAGCACGGAGAAACCCTGCGCCAGGCTGCCCAGGAGGCCCTGAACGAGCTTTACCTGATGGACGGCTCCCTGTCCGAACGACTGGCCGCCGTGTCCAAGAACCTGGACAAGGCGGCCGAGCTGGACAGCCAGCTGAAACCCTCGTCGGAAGACCTGACGGACATCCTTTACCGGATCGAGGACATCACGGGGAGCCTGAGGCGCTACGCCGACAATCTGTCCACGGACCCGGCCCTTCTCGAGGAAACCGAGGGACGCATCGACGCCCTCAACAAGCTGAAGCGGAAATACGCCGGGGACAAGGGCAGTCTGGCCGATGTGATGGCGCTTTACCAGACCATCTGTTCCGAGCTTGAAGCGCTGGAAAACCTCTCCGCGTCCATGGGCGATCTTGAACAACAGATTGAAACGAAACACGAAGAGCTGGTGAAACTCTGCCTCGATCTGTCCGCCCAGCGCAACGCGGCGGCCGTCCGTTTTGCCGAGGCTGTGGAACGGGAACTGGCCGAGCTGGACATGGTGAAAACACGTTTCGCTGTGCCCGTGACCCAGGTTCCCGCAGCTCCCGGCCTGTCGTCCTGGCTGAAAGTCGGAGATTCCGCCATCGGCGAGACCGGCCTGGACCAGACCCGTTTCATGATCTCCCCCAACGTGGGCGAAGAACTGCGGCCCCTGGCCCGGATCGCCTCGGGCGGCGAATTGTCCCGGGTGGTCCTGGCCCTCAAGGCCATCCTCGCCGGCGTGGATTCGGTGGAAACCGTGATCTTCGACGAGGTGGACGCCGGCATCGGCGGCCGTATCGCGGAGATGGTCGGCCAGAAAATCAGGGCCTTGTCCGGAAGTCACCAGATCATCTGCATCACCCATCTGCCCCAGATCGCCAAATACGCCGATCATCACTATAAAATCGAAAAACTCGTGGACGGAGGCCGCACCCGGACCGAGATCCGGCAGATTGACGAATCCGACCGGGTCGAGGAACTGGCCCGGATGCTGGGCGGCGTGAAAATCACCGACAAGACCCTGGAGCACGCCCGGGAAATGCTGGATGAAGTGGCGTCCGGTGACGGACGGCCATAGACGAGGTCGTGAAGCCTGCAAACCCTTTGGGCTTGAACGCAAACGCCCAACGACAGATTTAATGGGCTCGTTCGGCATTGCCCGGTATTAAATGGTCAATATTGAAACTTTACTTCGGTTTGCAGCGGCTAATAAATTCTTATCAAGCGTGGCAATAGGCAATCCTTTTCTCATAGCGAGATCTAAATAGGAAGCATCGTAGCTTGAAAGATTGTGTTTGCGGGCTAATGCATAAATTTCTTTAATCATTCTTTCAGGTGACTCTTGCTCGACAGATATTTGGAGTTCAGAAAGCAGAGCAATGAAACGTGTGCTGTCCGCCTCGCTGATCCGTTTTCTTCGTTCAGCCACCAGTAATACATTGGTAACTTCTAAAGGCCAAACAGATGGAACTATTGCTGCGGCGCTCTCAAGCTTATTCAAAATAAAATCAGAGTACTGGGTGTTTTCATCTTTAAAGCACCACGTCATCACCACAGAATTGTCAACAACAAAATCATCGCTCATTCATCGTCTTCCTTCTTCAATCATATCTCGAATTGAAAGACCATCAAGAGGGTGGTTATCGCGAAATTTGCGTAACTCAGAGATAACTTTTTTGGGTTCAGTTTTTCTTAAAGGTAATGGCGGTTGCAAAATGGCAATTGGAACCCCATGTTTTGTGATCGTTATTTGTTCGCCTTTGAGTACACGTTCAAGTAATTTTGGCAAATGTGTTTTTGCTTCATATGCGCCAATTGTTTCCATAGCGGGCCTCCCCATATAAATCAGACTAGTTTAAGACCAGTCTAAGGCGCCTCATTAAACCTGTCAAGTCTTGATTTTAAATTGGATGTCGTTCTGAACGTCTTAATAACGACGGCTTCGTAAAAAGTCCGATCTTTGCGTTACGCTTCATCCCTCGTCACTGCGGCGTACCTTAAGTACGCCTCATTCCTCGGGATTCGCAAGCCTTGACCTCGAACTTTTTCCGAAGCCTTCAGAAACGTGACTTTTTACGAGACGCATTGCTCGCGGGGCGCGCGCTTTTTGCGCTCCCGCGCAGCAAACTGTTCTGCTTTTTTATTTTATCAAAGCGATTACAATCTGGACAATAGTCGCAATGCCAACGGCAGCTGCTACAACGAAAGATGCCCATGTTGCATATTTTTGCGAACGTTGGAGAGAGATCATTTCTTCATCAATGAGGCTTCTATCAAGATCATTATACTCACGGTATAACCGCTCCGCCTCTTCTTTAGCAGTTTGCAGTTTATGTTCATCATTTAGCTGAGCATCGGGATCACCATATCCAGAGCCAGGCTGAAATAAGGTAGCCGCTAATTTGGAGGCTTTAATACTCGCATCATGCCATCGTTGCTTAGCTTCTGATACTGCGGATCTTTTCGTTTCAATTTGTTTTCTCATCTCTACTCAATTCGATTTCAGGTGTTAATCTGCAGAACAGTTTTATTATCCGGCCATCAGCTATCATCCCACCTGCCGGAACTGGGCGATCTGCCTTGAGATCAGCACCAGTTCCCCCGATTCGTCCCAGATCTCGCCGTCTTCCTCCACCAGACCGCAGGTGATGAAGCGTGACCGGAACTGGGCCTTCAGCCATGCGGACCTGGGAATGGCCCGGACATTCACGGAAAACTCGATGGTGGGAACCCAGGCCACCAGACCGTGGCTGGACAACACCGGCGGCGGAAAAGCGTCGGCCATGAGCACCAGGCTCAGAGCGTCGGCGGGACGGTCGTCCTTGAATTTGATCCAGCCTTTGTGAACCGACTCGTTGGAAAGGCGCCCGCTGAACCAGCCGGCGCATGCGGGGTCCAGCCGAGCGTCCACGTTCCGGTACAGGGTGTAGGAACCGATTTCGGGAATGGGGATGCACTGGGCGAGGGGGGCGATATCGGGTTCTCCCGCCTCGTAACGTTTGTCCCCGGGGCAGATCCCTTCGGGTGCGAAGGTCCCCCAGGCCCGGACCTTTTCCCGTCCGTCCTGGAACAGCCCCGCCTGGAGGCGGTTGAAACTCGAGCCTTTGGAGATCGGTTCCACCCGGATTTCCGAATCGCTGATCGTGGTCCGGGAAAGGTAGTTGGCCGTCACGATGGCGGCATGCTTCTTGTCCGTGCATCGCATCATGGCGGACAGCATCACGGCCAGAAGATAGCCGCCGTTGGGGTTGCCGTTGATGGACCATTCGTCGGTCAATCGTCCCCGGAACGTCAGGCCATCGAGGGTTTCAAGATCGGTGTCCCGGTCAAAAAGATGCATGGTGCCTCCTTGCTTTTCTATCGGTCCTGGTCCAGGGAAATGGCCGGAGCCCAGCCCAGCCAGGTTTTTTCCGCCCGGTCATGGAGGACGAAGGTGTCGTTGTTTTTCGCCCGTTCGCCCATGTCGTCGGGAGGCGGTGTGGCGAAGGCGATGCCGCCTTCAATCAAAGATTCCACGGTGTTCATCTGGAAACGCATACCCCTGAAAAAACCGAAATCGAAATCCACGCCGCTGACATTCCAGAAACGCGTGTTCCGGTGGACCAGGGGCGCGAAGGCCGATTTGATGGCCACGGTGACCAGCACCTTGTCGGAAGAGTCGGCCAGGCGGTAGCCTGTGACCTGGCCCACCTGGACTTCCCGGTAGTAGACGGGGATCCCTTTTTTCAGGGAACCGAGGCGGGAGGCGGTCAGGGTGAGGGACAGGTCCTCGGAGTTGACGATGAGCGAGGACGGCGGTTCTTCCGCTCCCCTGAACTCGGTCTGGGGTTCTCCCTGGCCCGGAATCACGGCAATGTAGTTGCCGCTGATCAGGGTGTCGAGGTTGGAGGTTTCCACGATACCCAGCTTGGGTTTCACCACCCAGAACTGGGTTCCGGACACGGCCAGCTCTTCTGATTCCCTGGCCAGCATCACGTCCACCACCACCGAGCTCATGTCCTTATCGGGCCGGACACGGGTCACGGTTCCCACCTGGACGTCCCTGAACCGGACCTGGGAGCCTTTTTTCAGGCCGTGGCCGATGCTGAACCGGATCGAAATGGGCAGCCCGTTTTCCCTGGCGCTTTCATAGTCCTTGTAGAGGCGGAATTCATGGCCGTCGACAATGGCCCGGCCTCCCTCGTCCGGGGTGTGGAAGGCGATGCCGCCGTAAAGGATCGACTCCAGGGATTCGGTGCGCACGTCCACTCCGTTGATATTCCCCTTCACGGACACCCCGCTGCTGTTCCAGAATTTGGAATTGGACCGGACGAGAAAGGTGTAGGGTTCTTCGATGTTCACATCGATCAGGATGGTTTTCCGGGACCTGGACAGATGGAAGGCCAGGACCGAACCCACTTTCATTTTTTTGTAGAACACAGAGGTACCCCGGCTGATCGAACCCAGGTCGTCGCTGGCCAGAACGATGTTGAGGCCCGTGCTCTGGTCGAGCCTGGGAGGCGGGTCTTTCAGCGCTTCGAAATCACGCCGGGGCTGACCGCCCAGTTCGAAGGTCATTTCAAGGTAGATGCCGGAAAGCAGGGTGTCGAGACCTGAAATTTCCGTAAAGGAAAGCCGGGGTTTCACGGTCCAGAACCGGGTGGAGTCGTTCAGGGCCGGTTCGGAGCTGGGGACGAAGAGAAAGACACCGGTCACACCCTTCAGGTCCTTGTTGATGTCGATGGATTTGAGAACCCCCACTTCGAGCCCTTTGTAAAATACCTTGGTCTTGTCCGGAACAAGGCCACGGGCCGATTCGAAACGGATCCTTACAGGGATGCCCGCATCGGCGCTCTTGTAATCGTCGAACAGGACAAAGGTGTCCCCGTTGCTGCACTGCTTCAGGTTCTTGTGTTCTTCCTGGGACGGATTGAAAAACGAAATCCCTCCGGCGACGATGGACGCCAGGGACTCGGCCTGGAAGGTCAGTCCGCCCAGGTCCCCTGAAAGGGTGATGCCGCTGGAGTTCCAGAAACGGGAACAGGGCGTGACCAGATGGGCGTAGGGGCTCTGGATGTGGATGCGGATGTCGACGCCGCTGTTGTCCTTGTTGAAATCGTAACTCTGAACCGAACCCACGGTCACTTTCCGGTAAAGAACCGGAGACCCGGGGCGGATGGAGCCCAGATTGGTGGTTTTGAGAATCAGGTGGAGCCCCGGCTCTGTTTCGGAGATGGGAGGGGGACTCGGCAGGGCGGTGAACTCGTAACAGGGGTCGCCGCCTCCCGGGCGCATTTCGACGTAGCTTCCCGACACCAGGGTGTCCAGGCCGGAAATGCCTAAAAGGGAGATCCTGGGTTCCACGACCCAGAACTGGGTTTCGGTTTTCAGGGCCGCCGCCGCGCTCCGGCTGATGTTCACCGTGGCGATGACGCTTTTCAGGTCGTCGCCAAGGCCCAGTTTCTTGATTTCACCGACCATCACCCCTTTGTGTTTCACCTGGGTTTTGCCGGCCATGAGCCCGGCTCCCGACGCGAACCGGATGCGGATTTCAATGTCCTTTTCGATGAAATTCTTGTAGACCAGCCAGCCTCCGATGATCAGGGCGATGAGGGGAAGCAGCCACACGAAGGACAGACGCCGCTGACGGACCATGACGGCTTCCGGGATTTCGTGGGAGGGTTCTTCATCCGGCGGTGGCGGAATTTCGACGGGCGATCCTTCTGCCTCGCCAGGCTCGGCCGTGTTCTCGGGCGGTTCTGCTTGCTTCAGGGTGTGGTTGTCCTGTTCGTGAGGGCTGTCCGAAGGGGGTTCATGGCCTGAGGGTTTAGTCGGTTCCATGGGCTGTGTCCTTGAGATCCCAGATCAGGCGGGGATCGAAACTGATGGAGGCCAAAAGGGTGACGACGACCACTGCGGCGAAAGCCGTGGCCCCGACACCGGGGATGACAGATGAAACGGCTCCCAGATCCACCAGGGCCGCGAGAATGGAAATCATGAAAAGATCGAGCATGGACCAGCGGCCGATCAGGGCGATGAAACGGTACATCAGGGTGCAGTGGAGCGGGCTGAACCGCCACTTGAAATGGATGCACATCAGCAGGAAAGCCAGGCCCGCGAGCTTGAAAACCGGAACGACGACGCTGGCCATGAAGATGATGAAGGCAATGGGAACCATGCCGCTTTTCACCAGCCCCATGACGCCGGACATGATGGTGTCCGGATTCCCCGAGCCGAAACGGATGATCTGGGTGATCGGGCAGATGTTCGCCGGAATCAGCAGCAGAAACCCGGTGATCACGAAGGCCCAGGTGTGGGAAACGCTCGATGGAATCCGCCGGTCCACACGGGAGCCGCAGCGCGGACAACGAAGAGACGGACCGGGATGGCTTATCTGGCCGCCCACGACTTTGGAACAAGTCAGGCAGAGAAGGAGACCCGCATCGTTCAACGTGGGTTCATTTTTTCGTTCATCCATGACCGTCATGCCTCCTGGTCCACCCATGCCCACACGTGGTGGCTGTCAAAGGAGAGTGTGGTCAGGATGGTCATGACCAGCAGTCCGATGAAGCTGTAAAGGCCCGGCCCGCTGAAGATGTCACCGAAGTCCTTCAGTTTGATGAGGGAGATCAGAAGGCCGATCATGTACACATCGAGCATGGTCCACTCGGTGAGATGATGGTAGGCCTTGAGGGCTCTGGGCAGGAAAAAAGGGCGGCGTTCAAGCTTCATGGAAAGTGAAATGGCGAATAGTATACAAAGAACGGTGAACGGGACGATGATGCTGCATAACATCACGAGGAAGCCCATCCACCAGTAGCCCCCGGCGAACATCCTGACCGCGGCTTTCACCATGGTGCAGTCGCCTGAAAATCCCAGAACGCTGAATTTCAGAAGGGGAAGAAAACAGGCCGGAATGAAGAGAAAAAGGCCCGAAAGGCTGAGGGCCAGGGTCCTGTCCACGCTGTCCCTGTGGGATTTGATCAGAATGGCCCCGCAGCGCGGGCAGCTCAGGTTGTAACCCCGTTCCGGCGGTGTTTTCCTGATCAGAAGATCGCAGTCAGGACAGCCGACCAGATCTTCCCGGCTGAAATAACCTGATTCCGTCATGTTCACGTTTCCCCGTCAATGATTGTTTCACGAACATCCCAAACGATACCCGGTTGCTGCAAGACAATGGGCGGGCCTTACTCCACACCCGGGGGAAGGGGATGGACCTTGTCACCGCCCAGCACATAGCCGCCGTCCAGTCGGATGACCGAACCGGTCATGAACGGTGCCCCGTCAATGAGAAAAAGGCATGCGTTCACCACGTCTTCAACGGATCCTGTCCGGCGGAGCAGGGTATGGTCCAGGAGGTCCTGTTTCACCTCGTCGGAAAGGAGGCCCCAGCCCCTGGTTCCAGCACCATGGCGTGTGTCCACGACGCCCAGCATCAGTTCGTTGACCCGGACTTCCGGAGCCCCCATACGCGCCCAGGTTTCGGTGAGAAGGGAAATACCCCGGTTGAGCGAAGCGTATCCTTCGTTGAACAGAAAACTGCACGGGCCCGAACGCCCCACGATCCCGGCAATGGACGAAATATTGATGACCGTTCCTGCCCCGGAGCGCTTCAGGTGGGGAAAGGCCGCGTCGAAAACCCAGCGTTTGGCCGTGAGGGTGGTGGCCACTTCAAGGTCCCACTGGTCTGAAGTGTAGGCCCCGTGGACCACGGGCATACCGCCGCGTTCGATGTTGTTGATCAGAATGTCCAGGCGTCCGAATCGCCGGATTACCTTCTCGACCAGGGGAGCGATCTCCTCCCTGTTTCGGAGGTCGATGCGGATAATCTGGTGATCGACTCCGGTTTCGGCAAAATCACGGGCCATGGATTCGGCGCTGTCCTCCCAGTCGAACCGGGTGAGGGCGGTGCGGATGCCTTTCCGGGCCAGGGCCAGGCCGATGGCCTTGCCGATTCCCTTCACGGCCCCCAGGACAAGGGCCACGCGGTTTTCCCCTTTTTCAGCCATGGGCTTTTTTCCCGAACAGTTCGGTCGCGACCCAATCCAGGCCGAAATCGAGCAGGGCCAAGTCGTCGGTCATGATCCGGTCGTATGATTCCTTGTCCATGGAAGACGCCTCGACCAGATGGCCCCCCCGGATTTCGCTGCGGAAACGGTCCAGGTCGTAGCAGGCGAGAATGAACTTCTCCCTGTCCGGACCCGAGAGGGGGCCGGGCAGGATCTGCTGTTTCAGGCTGATCAGCTCGATCATCCGGTCGTTGGCCCGGTTGTAATCTTCAAGCCCCTGGCCCGCGACCCAGTCCCTGACCCGTATGGTTTTGCCACCCTGGAAGCCCATGCAGATGGGATCCCGGATCAGGGCGAAGTGTTCGGTGACGGCCCCTGTCTGGCGGGACCTGGAAATGGCCCTGGCCAGGGGGAAAATCCGGCAGGAGGCGGGCCGGTTTTCGTAGACTCCGCAACCTTCTCCGGTGACAAATGGGCAGGCGTTTCCGTCCGTGCCGCTTGTTTTGAAGGCCACGATGGGAAGGCCGGTGGTGTCTCCGCTGTAGGTGACGGTATAGCGGGAGAGAAATTCTGTTGACGAAACACCCAGGTGGCGCTTCAGCCGGAGGATGTCGTAAGGGTAGAGAAACTGGTTCACGTCACGGCAGCACTGGTTGAAGCATCTGACACCGGGGCCGCAGGAAAAGGTAAACGAATCGTCAATTCCAATATATTCGGGTTCAACACTCATGCAGGTCTCCTGTGTTTGTCTTTTATGATTGTGTCAGCTGAACAGCTACCATGTTCTCCGGGTATGTCAATTCTTTTTTGGCCCGCCGGACCTTCCGTATCAGGTTTTCATGGCGGATGAAGCGCTGGAGCAGGGGTGAGGTAATATATATGGTGGTGCGGGTCTGTTGGATTTCAAGATGTTGATAACACACAGATGACGGGCTGTTTCATGGTTTATTATAATCGACGGCTCATTTGAAATATCTTGACATAGGTAGTGCCCGGTGATAACTTTGCGTTTTGATTATTGTAGGGTAGAGGTGTGCGGTAAGCCGTCTTTATCAACATAATCAAGGTTTTATCGTTTTTTTGGTACAAAGGGGGGCCTTGAAGCATGGTCCCTTCGATGAATAAAAAATTCAGTTTTTTATTTGGAAACTGCCAGGAGAAGAACACTCTTCAGGCGACTTGTTGTGAGGGGCGGTACGGCCGTGGGTCGATATCGCCAAACAGTTAACGCGGGTGTTGACCTTTTGCTGAGGTCATCGCCGAATTAGGGAGGTATAATTAATGCCAAGCTATGTAATCGCAGAAAAATGTGACGGCTGTAAAGGCGGGGACAAAACCGCATGTATGTACATTTGTCCCAATGACTTGATGGTTCTCGACGCGACCGAGATGAAAGCGTACAACCAGGAACCGGATCAGTGCTGGGAATGCTTTTCCTGCGTGAAAATCTGTCCTTCTCAGGCCATTGAAGTTCGTGGCTACTCTGACTTCGTACCTCTGGGAAGCAGCATCGTTCCCATGATGGGTACCGAAGACGTAATGTGGACCTGCAAATTCCGTAACGGCGTTGTAAAACGCTTCAAGTTCCCCATCCGCACCACTCCGGAAGGCGCTGCCAACGAATACGGATCACTCAAAGGAAAAGATCTCAACTCTCACCTTCTTTCAACTGAAGAAGCTGAAGGCGTGACTCTGCCCCAGCCCACCCAGCTTGCATAAGAACCGGGTCTGATTGAGAAAACGTTCACATTACGACTATTCCAAATCTTAAGGAGGAAAAAATATGTCATTACCAAACAAACCTTTGGGAGAGCTTAAAGCCGTTAGAGATCCTGAAGTCGTTGAAAAAGAAGTTGATGTTCTCATCGTTGGCGGTGGTATGGCTGCATGCGGTACCGCATTCGAAATCAAGAAATGGGCTACCGATGACATGAAAATCCTTCTCTGCGACAAAGCAGCGATGGAACGTTCCGGTGCGGTTGCACAGGGTCTTTCAGCCATCAACACCTACGTTGGCGAAAACGCCATCGAAGACTACGTCCGCATGGTTCGTAACGACCTGATGGGTATCGTTCGTGAAGACCTCATCTACGACCTCGGCCGTCACGTTGACGATTCAGTACACCTGTTCGAAGAATGGGGACTTCCGATCTGGAAACGTTCACCCGAAGGCAAAAGCATCGACGGTAAAGCCGGTCAGAAATTCGGTACCCTGAAATCAGGTGCCAAACCTGTTCGTACCGGTAAATGGCAGATCATGATCAACGGCGAATCTTACAAGAGAATCGTTGCTGAAGCCGCCAAAAAAGCCCTCGGTTCCGACAACATCCTTGAAAGAGTGTTCATCGTTGAACTTCTCAACGACAAGAACGATCCCAAGAAAATCGCCGGCGCCGTTGGTTTCTCCACCCGTGAAAACAAAGTGTACATCATCAAATGCAAAACCATGATGGTTGCATGCGGTGGCGCGGTTAACATCTACCAGCCCCGTTCCGTTGGTGAAGGAAAAGGCCGTGCATGGTACCCCGTATGGAACGCCGGTTCAACCTACACCATGGCTCTCCGCGCCGGTGCTGAACTCTCCATGATGGAAAACCGTTTCACGCCCGCCCGTTTCAAAGACGGTTACGGCCCCGTTGGTGCATGGTTCCTTCTGTTCAAAGCCCATCTTGAAAACGGCCTTGGCGAAAACTATGCAGGTTCCGACAAAGCCAAAGCGGAACTCCAGAGATACGCTCCTTACGGAACAGCCGCCATCACTCCGACCTGTCTCCGTAACCACCTGATGCTGTTCGAAATGAAAGCCGGTCGCGGTCCCATCATCATGAAGACCTCCACCGCTCTTCAGAAACTCGGCGAAACCATGGACAAGAAAGAACTCAAGCACCTCGAATCCGAAGCTTGGGAAGACTTCCTTGACATGACCTGCGGTCAGGCCAACCTCTGGTGCGCCACCAACACCGAGCCTGAAAAGAAAGACTCCGAAATCATGCCCACCGAACCGTACCTCCTGGGTTCCCACTCAGGCTGCTGCGGTATCTGGGTTTCCGGTCCCGATGAACCCTGGGTTCCCGAGTCTTACAAAATCAAAGCTTCCAACGGCAAAGTGTACAACCGCATGACCACCGTTGAAGGTCTCTTCACTGCGGGTGACGGTATCGGTTGCTCCGGTCACAAGTTCTCTTCAGGTTCACACGCTGAAGGTCGTATTGTCGGTAAAGAAATGGTTCGTTTCGTTAAAGACAATCCCGATCGCAAACCCGAACTGAAAGAGTCCAAAGAAGAGCTGGTGAACCTCGTTTGGAAACCCGTTCGTCTTTACCTCGACCACTGCAACTACACCACCGCTGTTGACCTGAACCCCAACTACGCGAAACCCGCGGGTATGGCTCTTCGTCTGATGAAAGCCACCAACGAGTACGGCGGCGGAACAGCGACTTACTATCAGACCAGCAGCAAGGCTCTCGACATGCTTATCGACGACCTTCTGTTCATGATGCACGAAGATACGGACAAACTGGCTGCCGGCGACCTCCACGAACTGATGAGATGCTGGGAAATCTATCACAGAATCTACACTGTTGAAGCTCACGTTCGCCACATCCGTTTCCGTAAAGAAACCCGTTACCCGGGCTTCTACTATCAGGCTGACTACCCCGGACAGGACGATGCAAACTGGTTCTGCTTCGTGAACTCCAGCTATGATAAGAACACCAAAGAGTGGACCCTCAAGAAACAGGATTATGTGAAAATCATCTCCTAGTTCTTTGACCACACTCTGATTGAGTCGTTATAGCAGGCCTCCAGGTGTCACCGATGCCTGGAGGCTTTTTTCGTTGAAGACGGTGCCCGTTGTGTCGGGAAAGGGGATCTGTGCGTACAGCCGTGTCCAGATTTTTAAAGGTTTTACATGGTTTTTTGTAAAACCTTTAAGAATATGGGCACGTTAGGGTCTATGGCCTGAACGAGAGCCCCTGAAAAGGTATGACCATCGTGTATCGGTTTGAAGGATATTAGATCAAGTACACTTTTTTTATAATTTTTATGCATGGAGGGATAGCATGACAATAGACAAAGCAGCCCCTGCTAGTGCGAGTATCTTGGTTGTCGGCGGCGGGATCAGCGGACTGACCACAACCCTGGAAGCCGCTGAAGCGGGCCAGGAGGTGCTCCTCGTTGAAAAGAATCCGTATCTGGGTGGACGCGTCATACAGCTCAATCAGTATTTTCCGAAGCTGTGTCCCCCGACTTGCGGACTTGAAATCAACTTCAGACGCATCAGGGACAGCAAGAACATCAAGGTGTTGACCATGACGGAAGTGGTCAAGGTCGAAGGCGCCCCGGGCAACTACGACGTGACCCTGAAAATCAGCCCCCGTTACGTCAATGAAAACTGCACATGCTGCGGCGCCTGTGCAGACGTCTGTGAAAGTGAAATCGAAAACGAATTCAACTTCGGCATGAACCGGTCCAAAGCCGCCTATCTCCCCTGCGAAATGGCGTTCCCCGCACGTTATGTGGTTTCTCCTGAAATCGGCGCGGACGACAAGAAACGCGTTGAAGAAGCTTGCAAATACAAGGCGGTTGATTTCTCCATGGCGGAAAAGACCCTCACGGTGAAAGTGAAATCCGTGGTCTGGGCCACCGGCTGGAAACCTTACGACGCCACGAAAATCGACAACCTGGGTTTCGGCCGCCATCAGAACATCATCACCAACATGATGCTCGAGCGCATGGCCTCCCTGAACGGACCCACTGCCGGAAAAATTCTCCGTCCTTCCGACGACCAGGCTCCGAAAACCATCGCTTTCGTCCAGTGCGCCGGTTCCCGTGATGAAAACCATCTGCCCTACTGTTCCTACATCTGCTGCCTGGCGTCCCTGAAACACGCCACCTACGTCCGTGAACAGTACCCCGATGCGGAAATCACCATCTATTATATTGATATCCGTACCCCGGGCCAGAAGTACGAAAAATTCTACAAAAAACTCAAAGAAGACAAGAAAGTCAACTTTGTCAAAGGCAAAGTGGCCGCCGTGGCCGAAAGTGACAACGGCTGCGTCACCGTGACGGCCGAAGACGCCGTGACCGGTGCGAAAGTGAATCAGACCGTGGATCTGGTGGTTCTCGCCACGGGCATGGAGCCCACCATGGCATCCGACAAGCCCCAGGCTGATCTCAAGTTCAACGAAGACGGTTTCATCGTGAACGATTTCACAAAAGGCGGAATGTTTGCGGCCGGTTGCGCCAATAAACCGGCTGACGTTATGTCTTCAAACCAGAATGCGACAGGCATGGCCCTGAAAGCGATTCAAACCGTGTTGGGGAGGTAGAAGTCGATGAGTAATAAATTCGGTGTGTTTATATGTAAAGGATGTGGAATCGGCGAATCTATCGATTGCGATCAGCTGGTGAACGTGGCGTCTGAAAAACGTGCTCCCGCCGTGATTCATGACTGTCTGTGCAGCGCCGACGGTGTGGCCACCATTAAAAAAGGTGTGGCCGACGGCATTAATTTCATTTCTATCGTGGGCTGCTCCAAACGGGTCAACTCCGATATCTTCCAGTTCGAAGGCTGCATGATCGACCGCGTGGCTCTTCGTGAAAACGTGGCCTGGACCATTTCCCGGGAAAAATACCCCAAGAAGACGGAAAACGACGACGATTATTTTGTAGACAACGTCCAGCTCGCCGCAGACGACTACATCCGCATGAGCCTGGCCCGTCTCGAGAAAGTCAAACTTCCCGAGCCTTTCCAGCTGCCCTCCATCTCCAAGAAAATCCTGGTGATCGGCGGTGGTATGACCGGTATGTCCGCAGCCATCGACGCGGCCAAAGCCGGTTATGAAGTCACCATCGTGGAAAAAGAAGGCGCTCTCGGCGGTTACGCAGCTAAAATGCGCAAACAGATGCCTGTTTCAGAACCCTACGATTGCCTGCTTCCTCCCATGGTGGCCGACAAGATCAAGGAAGTTCAGGCCGAGAAAAACATCACCGTGAAAACCAATACCGTGGTGGCACGTATCGCAGGTCAGCCCGGTGAATTCACCGTGACCCTCAAGAAGCCCGGCGAACAGAACGAGTTCGACGTTCCCTTCCCCCTGCCCGACCACATGAAAGTGGATGATAACGGGAAAGAGTACGACGCGGAAAAACTCCTGGAGCTCTACAAAGAGTTCAACAAAGGTAAAAACGACGTGCTCACTCTGGACCCCAACGGCGAACTTTTCGGCGCCGTGATCCTGGCCGCCGGCTGGAGACCCGATGTGATCGAAGGCGACGCCTTCAAACACCTCGGTGTGGGAGACGCCGACGTGGTGACCAACGCCCAGTTCGAGGAAATCGCCGCCAAAGGCAAGATCGTTCGTCCTTCCGACGGAAAAGAAGCGAAAAACGTGGTGTTCATCCAGAGCCCCGCAAACGGCGATGACCGTGACTTCAACTATGCCGGTTCCGTTACCAGCATGGTGGCCCTGAAACAGGCCAAATACGTGCGTGAAGACTACGAAGACGGCAAAGCCTACGTCATTTACCAGCACATGAGAACCCCGGGCCTCACCGAAGGTTTTTACAAGAACATGCAGCAGGACAACGGCATCTTCCTCACCAAAGGTGAAGTGACCGCCGTTGAGAAAAAAGGCGGCAGCCTGATCGTTTCCGCCCAGAACACCCTTCTGGGTGAGAGCATCGGCATCAAGGCCGACATGGTGGTTCTCGCCGCCGGTATGGTTCCTGCCACAGCCGACGACCCCGTGGTGAACATGGCCTACAGACAGGGTCCCGCTTTCCGTGACAACGCCATCTTCGACCTGTACGCCGACTCCAATTTCATCTGCTTCCCCTATGAAACCCAGAGAACCGGCATCTACGCGGCAGGCTGTGTCCGCCGCAGCATGACCATCGAAGAATCCATGGAAGACGCCACCGGTGCGGCCCTCAAAGCCATCCAGTGCATCGACTCCGTGAACCGGGGCGTGGCCGTCCATCCCAGATCCGGCGACATGACCTTCCCCGACTTCTTCTTCCAGCGCTGCACCCAGTGCAAACGCTGCACCCAGGAATGTCCTTTCGGCGCCCTCGACGACGACGAAAAAGGCACGCCGAAACCCAACCCCACACGATGCCGCCGCTGCGGTACCTGTATGGGCGCCTGTCCCGAACGTATCATCGGTTTCGCGGACTACAACATCGACAGCATCGGTTCCATGGTCAAATCCATCTGGGTACCGTCTGAAGATGATTACTACAATCCGCCCATGCGTATCCTCTGCCTGTACTGCGAAAACGACGCCATGCCGGCACTTGAAATGGCCGCCATGAAAAAATCCCAGATTGATCCGCAGGTCCGTTTCATTCCTGTGCGCTGCCTCGGCTCCGTCAACACCATCTGGATCAAGGACGCCCTGGCCCAGGGTATGGACGGCGTATTCCTCCTGGGATGCAAACACGGCGACGATTACCAGTGCCATTTCGTCAAAGGCAGCGAGCTTGCCGATGTCCGCATGAGCAAAATCGGTGACGCCCTGGCCAGCCTTGCCCTTGAAACGGAACGTGTGGCCCAGTTCGAAGTGGCCATCGACGATTACGACAAGGTGCCCGGAATGATCAACGCGTTCGTGGAAAAAGTTGTGGCCCTGGGCCCCAACCCCTTCAAGGGATTCTGATGACGTCGTGAGACTGGTTATGATATCAGCCCGCACCGGGTGGTTTCCCGGTGCGGGTTCTAACAAAGAAACTACTCTGATTTGGGAGGCATGAACATGTCGAATCAATATATCATCCAGCCGGATCTGACCTTTATCGACGAGGTCGTGAGTCTTGGCGGCGATACGTTAAAAAAATGCTTTCAGTGCGCCACATGCTCCGTAGCATGTCCGATCGCTCCTGAAAACAGCCCCTTTCCCCGTAAGGAAATGATCGCGGCGGGCTGGGGTCTGAAAGACAAACTGGTGGGCAGCGCCGACATCTGGCTCTGTCATGAATGCGGAGACTGCACGGCTCTCTGTCCCAGAGGCGCCAAGCCCGGCTCGACCCTCTCCGCTCTTCGGTCTTACGCCATCAACGAATACGCCGGTGCGGCGCCAGTGGTGGGCAAACTGTCCAAAATGGTCACCAATCCCCAAAAGCTGGCCCTTCTCACCGCCATTCCCGCGGTCTGGCTGGCCCTGATGGCTTTTATCACCATGGTCCTTGGGAAACCCGGCGGAATCATGGACAAGATCTTCCATGCCGTGGGTGTCCACTGGATTCACGCCACCGACGCCCCCATTGCCCAGGCCCGTTTCATTTCCTCCTGGCTGGTGGATTTCACCTTTGTTCCCGTGTTCACGGCCAGCATCCTGGTGTTTGTCTACACCCTGAAGAAAATGTTGAACGACATGCACGCCAACGCCGTGGCCGAAGGAAAAACGGACAAAGACACCCTGGATTACAAAGCCTACGCCAAAATGATCCCCGTGGTTCTGAAAAAAGTCCTGAAGCACACCCAGTTCAACGAATGCGGTGAAAACAAGAACCGTGGCACCGCCCATATGATGGTTCTTTACGGTTTCATCGGCTGCTTTATCGTGACCTCTATCGGGTTTTTCTTCCTTTACATCCTGGGTGTTCCCGGTCCCTACAGCCAGCTGTGGCCGTTCAAATGGCTCGGAAACATCTCCGGTATCGCCATTGTTTTCGGTGCGGTCCTGATGATCAAGGAAAGACTGGGCAAACCCGATCTCAACGCCTACAAAGACTGGTACCTGCTGGGCCTGGTGCTGACCCTGGGCGCCACCGGCCTTCTGACCCAGATGGCCCGTCTTGCCGGCATGGAATTCGCGACCTACGCGATTTACTACATCCATCTGATCGCTGT
>CAZWTY010000008.1:0-73381 GCA_964637565.1 uncultured Desulforapulum sp. | reverse complement strand
ATCGTTGATGGTGCTCTTTCATGGGTATTCCCTCCCTTTTGGTGATTTATAGCAACCGGGAGTGTCCACTGTCATCAGGATACCTCATTTTTGAAACGCCTGAATATTGATCACCATGATCTGAACCGCATTGTTCAGGGCAAACTGGCGGACCCGGCTTAAATCTTTAGACTGATAGACAAAATGATCAAACGACACATTGTCATAGAGCCCTTTGAAATGGTCTTTCATCAGGGTGATAGAGCTGGTGACTCCTTCCCGGATCGCGACCGAAGGGACAACGATAATGAACTTTTTGAGCCCGTAGAGCTTGTTCAGTTCAAATATCGTTCGGAGGTACACATAGGTTTTGCCGGTGCCGGTTTCCATCTCCACCGAAAAATTGGGGAAATCATAGGGGCTGTTTGTTTCAACCAGCATCCGGGATTTGGGGATGCAATTCCGGGCCTGGACAGCCTGAAGATTTTTAAGGAGCTGATCCGGTGAAAGTGGGAGTTTGTTTTCAGTCCCCAACTCGTTGAACATCTCATCATCCGTTCGGCCAAAATCAATATGAAAACCTGTATCCACCCGTGTCAAGCCTTCGAACAGGTTCGTCACACTGTTCATCGCCTCAAGCTGATAATCAAGGCTGGAATCGAATTTCAGTTTCATTTTTTAATCCGCCTTCCCGTTTCAATCCGCTTTATTTCTTTTATCGCTTCAAAAAAATGATGCTCCACAGGACCAGGTTCATTCATCTGACACTCTCGATATTTTTGATATTCCAGCAAAGCTTTTTCAGCGGCTTGTTCGTGGCTTACCGTTCCGGCATTAAGGAGAAGCTCTTTTCCGCTCAATTTTAAAAAATCATCCAGTTTGACAACCCAGTCCTTCATGTACATGGGAATGTGGTTCGTCGCCTGTAATTCCGCAAACTCCAGGTAAGCGGTCACAATACGGTTGAGAATTTCCAGTTCATCCATCTTCAGGTAGTTTTTGGCAACAACAACATCTTCCTTGCGCGGAGTATGGCCTTTCCAGGAGGTAAGTCCCATATTCGGCATTGCCGCATCTGCCCTGTCGTACACAACCTCAGCCGCTGTATGCCCATGGGCTGCCCAATGCATCTTGTTTTGAATAACCCGGAAAAATTGCTGGGATATTTCCTCTTTTGGAGAGTAATCGATGCTGGTCGCATAGATATCAAGAACCTTTCGCCAAAATACCTTTTCCGAAGAACGGATATCGCGGATACGTGCAAGGAGTTCATCAAAATAATTGCCGCCCCCGGCATGTTTAAGCCGCTCATCATCCAGTGTAAACCCTTTGACGATATACTCCTTCAGCCGATCCGTTGCCCATATCCGGAATTGAGTGCCCCGCAGGCTGTTTACACGATAACCAACGGAAATAATGGCGTCCAGATTGTAATGTTCTACCTGATACGTCTTTCCGTCAGAGGCAGTTGTTGCAAAAATTGCAACAACTGAATCATGTAAAAGCTCTCTTGACTCAAAGATGTTTTTTAAATGCCTGCTGATACCCGATTTATCCACCTGAAAAAGTTCAGCCATTTGATTGATGCTCAGCCATACGGTTTCACCCTGCATACGGGTTTCGATTTTCACCCGCCCATCCGGTGTGGTGTAAAGAAGGAATGAACCGCCGGTTGGGATGATTTCTTTTTTCATCGTTGTCTCCTCGGTGATTGGGTCAGCAGTGATGACACAATTACGGTTGCCATGGCCTTTCTTTTATACCGTCTTGAACACAATCTGATTATGTTTCTCACGCTGCATGTTCCGGGCGGCAAAGGTCTGAACGGCATTGGCTTTGAGCTGGTCGTTGCCGTTGAACGCTGCATCAAGGCAGATGAACTGCATGGGTTCACAATCCGCCACGGCGTCGATCAGTTCTTTGGTGATGGTTTTTTCAAGACAGAGAAGCAACGCGCCATTTTCGACCGAAAAGACGTTTAATGACGAAGGCTCCGGGGACGTTTTTTCATCGGTATCCGATAATTTACCGTCCTTCAATTCTAGTATGCTGATTTTTGTGGTCGGCATAAAGCCGGCCTTGATCAGGATCTCGTAGAGCAGGTCTTCCTGTGAGGCCTTGGGTTCGATATGCTCAACAAAAAGTTCGAGTTGTTTCTCTATTTTTTCCGGGGGGGTGGCTGGGTCGAGTTTCTGCCATTGTTTGAAGTTGGATTTATCGAGTTTGAGGACTTTGAAGCCGAGATCAAGATTATTGACTGTCGATTCAAGTGCTGTTTGAGTCGATCCGCTTTCATTATTTTGCGGTATGCCATCATCAAATAAGGTCTGCTGCTTTAATTTATTATTTTCGGATGGTGATGGTTTTGAAGAAGATTCGGGGGATTCTTTCATTTGATTTATCGCCCGGCGAATTCTTTCTTTGCCTATATCCGCTATGGTTTTATACCCAGCCTTGAATGCTTCGGAATTTTGATCACAGGGTTCTGGTAGCTGAACCATAATGAATTTTCTATTGCCATTGTCTTTTTTATTCAAACTAATGACGGCGTGGGCGGTGGTGCATGAACCGGAGAAAAAATCGAGTACAATAGAGTCATGGTCATAATTCAAGCCAATTGTAATTAACTTTTCCAGCAACAATGAAGGTTTTGGAAAATCAAAATATTTTGCATCCCCAAGAATTTTAACTATCTCATTTGTGCCATGTTGGGTATAAACATCCTCAATAATTGAAAATGGCTTTGTTTTTCTAATTTCACCATCTTCATTTTTTAAATATTGCTTAGAATACAATACCCATTTCCCATCTTTCCCTTTAGTATATTCAATTTCATTATTTTTCCGAGCTTCAACAACTCTTTCTTGACCCCACCGCCATTGCCTAACAGGCCAAATTTCTTCTCCATTTGGAGCTGTGATAGAGAAATTTAGATTCTCTCTCAAATCAAAACTTTTCATAGCTTCTAAAGGGTGAGTTCTAAATGGCCCTCTTGATTCGTAATTGCTGTCTCTATTAACGTAATATCTTTTAATTGACTCCTCATCTAATGGGATATAGAAATCTGCCAAATCGGTAATAGATTTTGCATACACAAGCGAATATTCATGTAAAGCGACTAAGAATTTTTCTTTGGCTCCGCCCCCATATCTTTTTTTCCAGATAATTGGATCAATAAAATTTTCTTCCCCAAAAATTTCATCACAAATTTTTCTAAGATTAGTAACCTCATTGTCATCAATTGAGATAAAAATAACTCCATCATCTTTCAATAAATTTCTCGCAAGATAGAGTCGTGGATACATCATATTCATCCATTTGGTATGAAATCGCCCTTCGTTGGCTGTATTGGTGGAAAACTTCTTGCCGTCACCGTCAATCAACCCGGCGTATTCCAGGTAGGTATCAAGATTTTCTTTAAAATTGTCAGGATAGATAAACTCCTTGCCTGTATTGTACGGCGGGTCGATGTAGATCATCTTGATCTTGCCGTAATAGCTTTTTTGCAGGAGTTTCAGCACTTCCAGGTTATCGCCTTCGATAAAGAGGTTTTCCGTGGTGTCAAAGTTCACCGATTCCTCACGGCAAGGCTTGAGAGTGGCGGCGCTGGGGGTCTGAATCAGACGAAGGGCGTCTTTTTTACCGGGCCAGTCCATGCCGTACCGCTCACGTCGTGATTCGAAAAGATCGGTGAAGGTTCCGAGTTCCGCTTTCAGCCGTTCAAAATCCACCGATTCAACGAGTTCGCCGCTATCGTCCAGAGTTTCGGTAAAAACCGTTGGAAAAAGCTGTTTCAATCGCGCACGGTTTTCGGTAGGGATATCCATGGAGGTTCCGGTTAAGGATTCGGGAGTCTTGCTCATGATTTGGCTCCTTGATTCTCAATGCGCTTGACTGAATGATCGATGGTTAACAATTTCATCTGATGGATGGCAATCGCATTCAGTTTTTGCAATCGATCTGCCTGCGGAATGCCTTCTTGTATAAAATGAGCGTTTAAATTCTCAAGGTTTGAAAGACAAACCAATTGAGAAATATCGGCATAATCACGGATATTTCCTTTTTTTTCAGGATTCGCATCGCGCCATTGTTTGGCTGTTTTACCAAACAAAGCCATATTGAGTACATCGGCTTCGGTGGCATACACAAGATTAATTTGTGTTTTTGTCAATTCTGCCGGAATCAGTTTTTCCTTTATGGCGTCTGTATGAATACGATAATTTATTTTTGCAAGGTTCCTGCGGATATCCCAACCGAGCTGCTTGTATTCTGCATCTTTGAGACGCTGGAATTCTTTGATAAGATAGAGCTTAAATTCAACGGAAATCCACGAAGCAAATTCAAAGGCGATATCTTTGTGTGCAAAGGTTCCGCCATACCGTCCAGCTTTTGAAACAATGCCGATTGCCCCGGTTTTTTCTATCCACTGCTTGGGTGTCAATACAAAGCTGTTCAGCCCCGCCTGTTTTCTAAACCCATCGAATTCGATGGGTTTAAAACCTGGATTGTATAACTGCTCCCAAATGCCCAGAAACTCAACGGTAGTCCTGTTGCGAAGCCAGTTCTGAATAACATAATCTGTACGATCCTCATCTTTGTATCGCGCCATGTCGGTGAGGCTGATGTAATCAGAATCGTTTTGAGAATAAACGACTATCTCTTTGTTAAGAACACTAATTTTCGCCATTGTCGCATTTCCTTATGTTTAAACCACCGACCAGCGGATGGTAAATAATGTTTTCTCTTCCACCGTCTGTCTGAGCCGCTCTTCCACGGTATCCAGAAGTTCGTCTTTCTGTGTTTCAATCTGCTTGGCGGCTTCATCATATTCCCGCCATGCAGTGTCCCGTTTTTTATCCATATCCCTCAGCTGTTTCTGGATAGCCAGCTTGTCCGGAAGATTCGGGGCAAGCCGTGCTTCTTTTTTTAAGATGGATATCTGATCATCATAGTCCTTGAGAGTTGTTTTCAGCCCTTTCCGTTTGTCGTCCGCCCAGAAGTTCAGCTTTTCAATTTCATCGTCAAACCAGCGAGATTGCCTTTCCGCCAATTCAGAAAGAATCATCTGTTTTTTCTTTTCAAAGTCTTTCTGTGTCGCATCCGTTTTGCTCTGTGTCAACGCAAGGCTCATTTCCTTAACCGGCAAATCAAAAAACCGTCTGGCCATTGTTTCCGGAATATTTTCACCTGTGTCTGAAATCGCACTGATGATGAAATGATCCTGTTCATCGGACCCGTTTATGGAAAGTTGAAACAGGGTCAGAACACCGGATTGACCGATAAGAGGTTCAAGATTTCCCGCTTTTTTGGGCCATGTTGTGTAATCGAACACGAGCTTTCCCTCACCGGGCTTCCTGTTTTTACACTCGGCAATCAGGGCTTGGGCCAGAGGATGGCCGATTCGATAACGGTGAGCGTCAACGGGCTCCCTGGTCATGGCATAAGCACCAACAGGGATTGAAACACCATAATTGACGGATGGATGCAAGTTGAAACGAAGATGTTCGGTATCAAAATCCGCTTTCCCGTTCAAGGCAAACAAGGTCATCTTCCAGAGCATGGTATCGTATTTGTTCAAATACTCGCGGCTTTCGGTCAAGTTAACCCGCAGGCGGTCATGAACATCGGCATCGAAATTTTCCAGCAGCTTTTTCCGGGTGTCAATCATGGTGGCTGTGATCTGGGTTTCCATTTCCTGTTGCAGATGAGAAAACTCCGCTTCAATCTCAGCGGTGGTCCGACAGTTCTGATAAATGGCGGCAATCCGCTTTTCAAAATCAACCCCTGATTCTATCGCACCCAGAACGTCATCGCTTGCACCGAACACACCGGAAAACAGTTTGAATTTCTGGTCCAACAGTTCATACACCCGCTGATCTGCGGCATTCTTGCGGTTGATGAAATTAATCACAACCACATCGTGCTTTTGTCCATAGCGGTGACATCGGCCTATGCGCTGTTCAATGCGCTGGGGATTCCAGGGGAGATCGTAATTGACCACCATGGAACAGAATTGCAGATTGATCCCTTCGGCTCCGGCTTCTGTGGCGATCATGATTTTTGCGGATTCACGGAAGCAATCAACCAGAGCCGCCCTGATATCCGCTGTCCTGGAACCTGTAACACGGTCCGTATTTTTGTATCGATCAAACCATGTTGAATAAATATCTCTGGATAAAGGGTCTGCATTCGTCCCGTTGAACAATACTATATCGCCCTGGTAGCCGTTTTCTGAAAGGAGATGGATTAAGTAGTTCTGTGTTTTTCGTGATTCGGTGAAGATGATAGCTTTTTCTGCCGCTCCCAGCTCAACGGCCTTCTTGAATCCATGGGACAAGGCGCTTAACAGGGAAAGCCCCTTGGCGTTTTCCGTAATACTGACCGCCAGATCCCGGAACAGCTCAAGTTCTTCAATCTCTTTTTTTATGGCGGTAATATCCGCCGATGTCAGTTCTTCCTGGCTTGATTCCTCATCCCATTCTTCAGATTCCGTATCAAATTCATCAAAGTCATTTTTAATGCCATCCATGCCGTCTTCACATGTCGCATCGTTTAAGAACTTTTTTAATCGGTTTGCCAGGGAGTCAAGAGCACCGGCAATTGCAAACGTTGAAGAGGCCAGCAATTTTCTAAGAATAAGCGTGATAAGTTGCCTTTGAGAATTCGGCAAAGCAAAAAGCGTTTCCCGCTGTAAATATTCCGTAACCATATCGTACAAGGCGATTTCATCATCTGTGGGATAAAAATCTTCTGTCAGGGGGATACGGTTTGTATAGCGGATATATTCAAGAACCTGACGCCTGAGAGTTCTATGGCATAAGGGGGCCAGTCGGTTTTTTAATTCATCAAAGGTATCTTCACTGGTCAGACGGGCATATTGCGCCCTGAAACTTTTTTCATCACCAAACGCATAATCATCAATAACACTCACCAGTCCATATAGTTCCATCAGTGAGTTTTGCAGAGGCGTTGCGGTTAAAAGGATTTTTGGCGTATTTAACAGAGCTGTTTTAATGGCTTTTGCAATTTTATTGTCCGGTTTATACACGTTCCGCAAGCGGTGGGATTCATCAATAACCGCCAGATCCCAGAGCTGGATCATTAGCAGCTCACTGTTTTTAGCCGCAAATTGATAAGAACAGATCACCAGCTCGTTTTGATTGAACGGATTTGTTTGGCCATCTTTTTGAAACTGTTTAAAATTTTTCGATTCAAGGATACATGCGGAGATATAAAATTTTTCCCACATCTCCATGGCCCACTGTTTCCGAAGGTTGGCAGGGGTGATAATCAGAATCCGGCGCTTTCTTTCCGCCCATTTCTGAGCGATAACAAGCCCTGCTTCAATGGTTTTTCCCAAACCTACTTCATCCGCGAGAATGGACCCTTTGGAAAGGGGTGAACGAAAAGCAAATAAAGCCGCATCCAGTTGATGGGGGTTCAAATCAAGCTGTGCATCAGCCAGGGCCGGTGCAAGTTTCTCGGAGTCATTCAGGGAGTGACGCTTACTGAGTTCATGAGCGTAGTATATGGCGTGGTATTCTGTCATTCAACCTTTCCTTGCCCACCCTTTCCTGTCTGTGCCATGATTGGGCGAGGGCTGGCTGTGGCTTAAAAATCCTCCATCGAAGATATAAATTTATAAACGATAAGCAATGTCATACCACTGATATAATTATTGTCGATATGAAAGTTTAAGAATTATCAACAAAATAGAAGGTCATCCATGGTTTCTTTCCACACCTCGTTGCAGTGCGTATAGTACATCCGAAGCTGTTCTTTCGGCACGTTCGGGCGATTTTTGTTTTTCTTGTCATGCATGCGGAGATGATACTCGATGGAGGTGATTTCCGAGGCCCGGTCGTCCCAGTCTGTCTGGGGATCGAAAAGCCTGAACAGATCCGTGATCGCTTCCCCTGTGAAATCGCCCGGCTCCCTGCCCTGGAGATGCCTGTCCCACACCGAAAACCGGTGGTTCCAGTCCGATTCGCTTTTTTGCGTGAAGGCGTACACCGTCATCGGATAATCTCTGGCCAGGGCGTGCCAGAACCGGACAAAGCCGTGATACCGTAAAATATCGTAATGGCTGTTTTTCAGGGTGTAGAGATGGTTCAGATAGATTTTTCCGTATTCTTCCGGTTTAAAGCCGCTCGCGGTCAATTCCGCCGCATACGGGGACGTGCCGTTATAAAGATAGTCGGCCAGGGACGAAGCCTCACCGACCGGAGTGTTCGGTTCGGGGCTCAGCATGCTCACATACACGGTGACACCCAGAAAACGCAGGGTGTTGACCAAGGTAAGGCTGGCATGGAGGTCTTCCAGCGTCTCTTCGGGAAAACCGTACATCACATTGGCGTTGACCATGATGCCCTGTTTCTGGAGTTTATGGATGGAGGAAAAAACCGTGTGGAAAGACAGGTTTTTTCTGGTGATCTTCTGCATGCGTTCCGAGCCGGTTTCTATGCCTAAAAAGACGTAAACGCAGCCGGTCCTTCTGAGAAGGTCAAGGTTTTTTTCGCTGACCAGATCGGCCCTTCCGGCAAAGCCGTACTGGAAACGCAGGCCGGTTTCCTGAACGTTCCGGTCGAGTTCAACCAGCACCTCGGGTCTCATGAGAAAATTGTCATGCTCAAGATGAAAAACCGGGGGATTCATTCCGGTTGTTTTAAACCGGTCACACAGGTGGGCTATTTCGGAAAAAAGCCTGCTGCCGGACTTGTATCTGGGTTTGTGTTTCCAGATATAGCAGGAAGAGCAGTAGTAGCAACGAAATGAACACCCGCGTCCGGCCTCGAGGTTGAACACCGGGCTGTTGAAATCAGACGGCGTGACGTCGATGTGGGGCAGGGTGTCGAGGTTGTCGATGAGAGGGGCGTCCGGGGTGGAATGGACCACGCCGTCCGGTGACCGGTATGACATATTCGGAATGGTGAAAGGAAGGGCTGAATCGCCGGCCAGGATGGTTCTGACCAGGGGTTCGATGATGTGTTCGCCTTCAAAACGGCAGGCGATATCCACGCAGCCGTAGTCTTTCAGGATCTGCCCGGAACTCAGGGTGGAAAGGGGGCCTCCGATGATCGTCACCGCCTGGGGGCTGATGTTTTTGATATATTGGCAGAGGTCGATCACCCAGGCAAACGAGGTGTTCCACACCGTGAAGGCGTAGATTTTTGACTTGACCGGCCGGATGATGTCGTGGATTTGGTCCCGAACGTCCGGGTTGAAGTCCAGCTTCCCTTGGATGAACAGTTTCTGGAGGTCGATGAGATCCGTGCTGTATCCCGCATGTTTGATGATGGCATAAAGATTCTGAAGACCTAAAGGGATATAATCCTCTTTGCAGTGATTGGGAGGCTTCACGAACACAATATCAAACATGGGATGATTCCCCTTTATTCATCTGGTTTTTTCGGCGGATTGATGGCACTATGATCGTCCGTTATGAACACAGCTCATGAATTTAACAGGCTTCTCTTTATATGAATACGAAACCACGCAGGGTTCTGCTTTTTCACTCCGTGCCTTCAAAAGACAGTCATTCCGACCCGGATTTCAGAATTTCTCCCATCGGCTTGTTCTTCATCGCGGGGGCCTTGAGGAAAAACGGCTATGAAACCCTGATCATGCCGGTACTATCGCCAGTTTTTCTTGAACAGTCAACCCCGGACCAGGGATACGGAAAAGAACTTCGGGAAAAAATCCAGGCGTTCGATCCGGACTACATCGGGTACTCATTCCGGAATCTTTACAACCTGGGGCAACCCCTGGCAAGGACAGGGTCCCTTACTGATTTTTTCTGCGTATCCCAGGATGCCCCGGTGATAGAGTTCATCAGAATCTGTTCCGGGGCTCCCATCATTGGCGGCGGGGCCGCGTTTTCACTGGCGCCGGAGTTATACATGAAAACCCTGTCCCTGGATTACGGCATCCAAGGGGAAGGCGACCATCTGCTGGTGGCGCTTCTGGGCATGCTGGATCACGGACAAAACACGGACGCCCTTCCCGGGCTTGTCTACCGGAAAGGCGGAAACATCAGGAAAAACCCCGTGGATTCCCGTGGCGGCGGCGCGTCTTACACCATGGACCTGTCCGCCCTGAATGAGCATAAGGGCCTTTACTATGACCGCGGCGGCTACGGTTCCGTTCAAACCAAAAGAGGATGCGGGTTTCACTGCTCTTACTGTGTCTATCCTTATCTTGAAGGGACCGCGTACCGATTGAGGCCTGTGGGAGAGATCATGGATGAGCTTGAAGCTTACCGAAACAGGTATGACATCCGGCACATCTATTTTGTCGATTCGGTTTTTTCAAGCCCGTCAACCCATTCCCGGTCCATCGTTGAAGCCATGATGGAAAAAGAGCTGGACATCCGCTGGTACGCCTATGTCAATCCGTCGGGCCTGACCCGGGAACTGCTTACAACGTACAGGGCGTCGGGTTGCGCGGGGCTTGTCCTGACCCTTGAAAGCGGGAGCGACGTCATTTTAAGCCGCCTGAACAAGGGGTTTTCGAAACAGGATTCGGCCGCCGCTGTTGAAAACCTGGTTCATGCGGGTATCCCTTTCGAAGTGTCGATGATGACGGGGACTCCGGGGGAGTCGGAGGAAACCCTGAATGAAACATTGGCGTTCTGCCGGAATCATCTGGCGAATGTGCCCGTGATCTTCACTCAAGGGGTCTGGATGCATCCCGTCTCACCGATTTTTGCCGAGTACCATTTGCGGATAAACCAGGATGTGGACGTCCTGTCCGGCCTGGTTCTCTCGAACGATGTCCAGGGCCACAACGCGCTGCATTACTACTTCAGCGAACAGGACAACCGCAATGAACTGATCCGGCTGTTCTACAGGGAAGCTGCCAAAGAACCCCTGTGGTTTATCCTGGGGAAAGACATGGTTCCGGACGCCCAGGCCGGTATCATGCGTTTTCCCAAAACAGACCGGATAAAACGGTATGACCGTCCCTGGTTTTCAGGTCTTCAGCTCTGAAGCGCCTGCCTCGGGTTGTTTCGCGATCGGCCAGGAGGGACGTCGTCAGGATTCGCCCGCGTTCGTTTCTGAGCTGCTGTTTTCAAGGGTCAGGGGAAGTTCGGCGAGGATGCGGGTGCCCATGCCGGGTTTGGAGCGGACACGGAGTTTGCCGTTGTGGAGTCTTACCCGGCCTTCCATGTGGATCAGGCCTCGGGGTCGGCTGCCGTTTTTTCTGGCTTTCAGGGAGGTGACGTCAAACCCTTTGCCGTCGTCCTCGATGCGGAGCATCAGGATGGGGTGGGAGGCCACGAGGCGGACCGCCACTTTTTCGGCTTCCGCGTGGTTTTTGATGTTGGCCAGGGCTTCCTGGACGATGCGGTGCACTGTGTTCTCCGTGTTGAAATCTAGGGAGAGGGTGTTCATGCCCCCGGAGAAGAAATCCACCCGGATGCCGTGTTTCCGACTGAAATCCTGACAGTACCGGTACAGGGACGTGACCAGATCCTGGCCGTCGAAACCCGGGGGCTGGAGCTCGTAGGCCAGGTCCCGGACCGTTTCGATGGAGCTTTTGATGGTTTTGGAAAATCCTGACACCAGGTCCCGGGCATGGGGCGACATGCCGGGAATCTGCTCGAAAAGGGCGTCGCAGTGAATCCGTAAGGACGCCAGCTCCTGGGCCACGTTGTCGTGAAGGCTGCCGGCGATTTTCAGGCGCTCGTTTTCCTGGGACCTGATCAGCTCGTGGGTCAGGCCCCGGATACTTCGTTCCACCTTGCGTACCCCGGTGATGTCGTGGGTGTAGTAGGCCAGCCGGTCCACCGCGCCGGATCTGCTGAACACCGGGTAGAACACGTGACGCCAGCAGCTTCCTGCGTCTTCCTCGTCGGAAATGATCCGTTTTTTCTCCGCGACAGCGCGCTGGATCTGGTTTTTTCTCTGGTGGACAAGCTCCCGGGGCACAAGGGTGAAAAGGTTTCTTCCGATGATGTCCGGGGGTTTTTTTCCGGCCATCTGGCAGTAAGCGTCGTTGACGGCCAGAATGATGCCTGCGGGCGTGATCAGCATGGCCGAGTCGGTGGTGGCGTTCAAGAGGGACTCGCTGAGTCTCTTGCTCTGGACCAGGGCCATTTCCACGTTTTTCCGGTTCAGGAGGTTCATGAAGCGGTCGGCGATCAGCCGGATCAGGATGATGAACTCCTCGGGCCAGAGCCTGATTTCATGGGGCGGTCCTGAAAAACTGACAAGGCCGTAAATCTTCCGGTCAAGGACCATGGGGATGAACAGCAGGCTCCGGAAGCCGTTGGACTCGTACCATTCCCGTTCAAGCTCGGCCTGGGCCGGAATGTCACCTGTCCGGTTGATGATCACGAACTCGCTGCGGCAGAGCTGTTCCCAGAAATACCCGAAGCGGCGGAAGGGGATGGGTTCCCCGAGCTGCCCCTGGCGTTCCGGTTCCTCGCCGTTCCAGGCATGGGTGTTGACGAAGGTCTTCACGTCATCGGACACGGTGTAAATGGCGCTTTTCGACGCGCCGATGAATTCCCCGAGAAGCCGGATGGCCCGGTTGATGGCTTCGTCGATTCCCTCCAGGGGCAGGTTGACGAACGAGGTGGAGATGAATTTGACCAGGTATTCGAAAGACAGGCGGCCATGAAGCTTCCGTTCAAGCTCCCTGACCCGCTCTTCCAGTTCCCTGTATGTCGGCTTCGTCTGCATCGTCACATCTTCCGTCTTCCACGTTTCAGGGGGTCGTTTCCTTGCGGCGTTCGAGCACGCTCTGGATATCCATCTCAAAGGCGACCCCGATGCCGTTTTTTTCCTTGCGGATGATCTTTCCGCTGACCTTGATGTGCCCCTGGGAATTGGGAAGGGCGAAGGTCAGGGTGATGTCCGCGTCAAGGGGATGGTTGTCGTTTGTCTCGATAAAAACGCCTTCGGAACTGATGTTGTTGATGTACCCGCTGTAGGCCCTCTCGTTCACCACGTAATCCACGGCCATGAAGTAGCTGACCCTGGGAGACCGCCTTTTCCTGTCGTGTTCCTTTTCCTCGATGAAGCGGAGGGTGTCCATGATCTCGGCGGGAGACATCTTGAGAATCATGGAGATCAGCTTGCTCGTGGCTGCGGAAACGGTCATTTTCCGCGATCCTGAATCGTTGCCTGAATGCGTCATGTTATCCCGTCCTAAACTGGTCTGTCCGTTACGGAGTCCTGTTTGTCCGCCGGGGAGTCATCGTCCGGGTCGTCAAACGGGTCCGGGTTCTGGAGATCATCGTCTCCGGGTCTTTCCAGGCTGATGCGGCCAAGCTGGCCTGTTCGAAAATCATGGATGAACCGCTCGGACGCCCTGTGGTCATCCACCACGCCGCCCTTGAGCAGGCAGCCTTTGCGACGTCCGATGGCCTCGAGCAGCACAGCCGGGGAATCGGGCAATGTGTCAAGGCCGTAGCGCTGGATCAGAAGCAAAGGGTAGTGCCTCATCATGTGGACGGCGGCAAAAAGCGCGGCTTCCCGGTAATCCATGGCCGTGTCCTTGATGGCCCCGCTCACGGCGAGCCGGTAAGCGCCTTTCCTGTCCGCCAGGTTGGGCCACAGGATTCCCGGAGTATCCAGGATGTCCATCTTGCCGGGCCCTTTGCCTATGGTCAGCGTCTGCTGGGTCTTTGTCACCGCCGGCTGGTTGCCCACCTGGGCGACCCGGCGGCCGGCCAGGGTGTTGAGCAAGGTGGATTTCCCCACGTTGGGGATTCCCACGATCATGGCTTTCAACGGCCGCCTTCGGTTTTCCGGCGTAAGCTTCCGGCAAATGGTGAGAATCCTGTCACCGATGGACCGGTCGTGGGTTTCCGCGTCCATGGCCCGGATGCCTTCTTCTTTTTCAAAGGCAGAAATCCACTGGGCCGTGGCCTCGGGGTCGGCCAGATCTTTTTTTGACAGAATGATCAGGCAGGGACGACCCTGTCTCAACTCCCCGAGAACCGGATTCCGGCTCGAAAGGGGAAGCCGGGCGTCTCTCATTTCAATGATCACATCCACCCTGGGCAGGGTCTGGACGATTTCGTCTCTGGCCTTTTTCATATGGCCGGGATACCACTGGATCATGACTTCAACCGTCTTCTCGTGTTATAGGCGAACGTGCCTTAAATGTCTGTGGATACCGTGCGCCCCCCTTGTGGCTTTTGTTGAACGAGGAATTTATAACACGACATACCCGAATGATACAATATAAAGTCGAGGACTTGAAAGATTCCTTTGTTTGTGGCTATCATCGGGTGGTATGAAATCCGTAAAATCCAGGAGAGGAAAAACCATGAAAACAGCGGTGAAGCAGGTGGTGCGGCAGGACGGTGGAGACGTGTGGCTGGAAAAGGGCCTGGACCTTATCCGTGAGGAACCCCTTTCCATCAGGATTCAGGGGAAACCCTACACGGTGGTGATGAGGACTCCGGGCCACGAGATTGACCATGTGGCGGGATTCTGTCTGGGAGAAGGTCTGGTGGATTCTTCCGATGACTTTTCCGCGCTGGGCTACTGTGACGAGGATGTCAACGTGGTCACCGCCACCCTGACCGCGGAACGCCAGGCGCTTGTGGCCGCCCTTATCGACAGGCGGGGGTTCATCAGCCAGACAAGCTGCGGCATCTGCGGCAAGGAGCTGGTGGACGACCTGAAGCAGAGAATACACCGCCTGGATCGTGGAAGCGATCTGGACATCATGACGGTGATCCGCTCCATGGACAGTCTGTCCGATCATCAGCCTCTTCGAAACAGGACACGGGCCGCCCACGGGGCCGTACTTTTCGACCTGGATGGGGCGCCTCTTTCAGCGGCTGAGGACGTGGGCCGCCACAACGCCCTGGACAAGGCAACGGGCCGTCTTTTTCTGGAAGACCGGCTTCAGGACGCCGCTTACCTCGTGCTGAGCTCGAGGGCCAGTTACGAGATGATCCAGAAAGCGGCCAGGGCCGGCATACGGTCCGTGTTCGCTTTATCGCGGCCCACGGCTCTGGCCGTGAGTCTGGCCGGTGACCTGGACATGACCCTGGCGTGCCCGGACGGGAAGAGCGGGCTGTACGTGTTCACCGGGGATTTCCGTTTGGGCGGAGCGGGTTGAAAGGGTTCGTTCAGCCCTGTTTTGTCAATCGTCGGGGCGGGTTTGTGCTGTTTTCCGAGGATGATTCAATAAAATAAACCGCATTGTTTTTCTGTGCATAACAGAGAACGTCATGAAACACAGCGTTCTCGGTAAAAAACGCCTAACTGTTTAATTTCTATACATGATAATCTTTCTTGATTTTCGTTCGGGCCAATGTTATGAACGGTCAACTTAGCCTGAAACCATGACGTAAATTGCGTAGGGGGCAATGGATTTGTTAAAAAAACAATCTGTTGGCGCACAAGGAGAGGTATATCATGAAGTCCGAGTCTCAGAGTGTGAAGAGCGGAAAACAGAAGGAAAAGAAACAGAAAGGCTGTTACTGGAGCTGGCTTGAACAGGCGGAAATCAAAACGTTCGAAGCCTGGAACAACGACAGGAAAAAGTAGCCGCTTTAATTGAAAAAACCGTTTCGTGAGGTCAGGAGGCACCGGGCCTGTTCTCGCTGTGAACGGTTGCCTTAAATGCTGTTGGACCTTCCCAAGGCCCATGGGATATCCCCGGCCTGCCTTTTTAAGATGCGTTCAGGCGGGGTCTGGAAACGTGTCCCGGCAAAATCTTTACGATCAATGATCCGGAATCCCCATCGACCTCCGATGGGGATTCCGGATTTTTTTTGGAATCACCCGGCGTTTCTGGCCGCAAGGAGTTCGTCACGGGTGATGATGGCCACCACGTCCGGCACCAGGGCCTTGATGTTTTCCACACCGCCTTCCTGGCGGTCCACCAGGCAGACCACGCGCACCACCTCGAGCCCTTCGGCCCGGGCCCTTTCAATGGCCTTGATGGTCGAGCCCCCGGTGGTCACCACATCGTCCAGGATCACCACCCGGTCACCTTTTTTCATATCCCCTTCCACCCACTTGATGATGCCGTGGTCTTTCTGCTCTTTGCGGATGGAAAAGGCGTTCACCGGATCGTTTTCAAGTCCGGATGCAAAAGCCGTGGCCACGGCGATGGGGTCCGCCCCGAAGGTCAGTCCGCCCACACCGTCGACCTTGAGGTCCCGGATGGCTTCGTGCACCAGGTGTCCGACAAGGAACATCCCCTTGGGATTCAGGATGGTGGGCTTGCAGTTGACGTAGAACTGGCTCATTCTCCCCGAAGCGAGTTTGAAAACGGGTTCCTCAGAGTATTTGAACGATTTTTCACAGAGAAGGTCGATAAGTTCCTGTTTCATGGTCCTGGTCCTTTTGCTTTGATTGGATTTTCTGGGTGTGCATGTCCCGGCAGGCGGGCGTCCGTTTCATGGGTCCGCCAAGAATCTGTTGATTTTATTTCGATTATAAGAGTATAAACCTCCACTGAAGGAAGAAGCCTGCTATGGGAATTCAGTGGAGGTTTTTGTGTAAGGAAAACCGGATCACGGCACTCCTTGACATAGGAGCCCATATCAGCAATAACAAAACAGGTCAATCACAAACAGGATCCGGAGCGACCGGCAGGCCTGTGATAACGGATGACATTTTCCTTTCCGGTTTGGGCGAAATGCAGAAAAAACATCCCATCATCCGCATGTTCCATGTGTACAAGCGTTACGGGCCGAAAAACGCCTTGGCGGATGTGAGCATCGATATCGATTTCAACGAGTGGGTTTTTATCACCGGACCTTCGGGTGCGGGGAAATCCACCCTTCTCAAGCTGATGTACCGGGGCGAAATCGTGTCCGAGGGGCAGATTCTGGTGGACGGTTCGAACCTTCTCCGGGTGGCTCACGGTCAGATCCCGCTGCTTCGGAGAAAATTCGGGGTGATCTTTCAGGATTTCAAACTGATCCAGAGCAAGACCGCTTACGAAAACGTGGCCCTGGTTCTCGAAGTGGCCGGTGTGAAACCCCAGCTGATCCGGAAAAAAGTGCAGAACGTTCTCCGCCAGGCAGGAATGGAAGACAAAATGAACCAGTATCCGCCCAGTCTTTCCGGCGGGGAACAGCAGCGGGTGGCCGTGGCCAGGGCCATCGTGGGGGATCCCAAGATCATTGTGGCCGACGAACCCACGGGCAGTCTGGACTCCAGGTCGGCGGGCATTATCATGGACCTTCTCAAGAGCTACCAGTCAAGGGGGGCCACCATCGTGATCGCCACCCATGACCGGGACATCCTCAGCAAAACGAACCAGCGGATCATCTATCTGGAAAACGGCCGGGTTCTGGATCACGGAGTCCGGGCCGACATGGGACCATAGACCTACATGATGACCCAATTCTTCAGAAGAGCCATGAAAGACATGGCCGACAACCTCTTTATCACCCTCGTGACGATGACGACCATCGCCCTGTCCATTCTTATCGCCAGTGCGGGCGGGCTTCTGTTCGTGAACGCCGGGGACGTGATGGATGGCTGGAAAAAGGGCATCCGGATCATGGCTTACCTGGTTCCTGAAACAGGACAGGAGGAGCTGGAGCGCCTCAAACAAGGCATCGGGGCCATGGAAGGGGTTCGTGAAATCCGCTTCATCTCCAAGGAGGCGGCCCTTGAGGACCTGAAAACCCAGATGAAACGGCAGCTGTCCCTGCTCGACGGGCTGGAGGCCAACCCCCTGCCCGATGCCCTCGAGATTTACATGAAGCCGGAACAGCAGAGCTACGAACGGATCGAAACTCTGGCGGCCCGGGTGGACGCCCTCCCGGCCGTGGACGATGTGGAGTACGGCCAGGCCTGGATCGGCCGGTTCACCCAGGTCTTCACCCTGTTCAAATTCATCGGGATCACCATGGGGTTCCTGTTTTTTATGGTGACGGTGTTCATCGTATCCAACACCATCCGTCTCGCCCTTTATTCCAGGCGTGACGAAATTGAAATCATGCGTCTCGTGGGGGCCACGGACGCCTTTATCAGGATTCCCTCCTACATCGCCGGGGTGATGCAGGGGGCCGTGGGCGGGGCTGCCGGTCTGGTGATCCTTTTCCTGGGCTACCTGGCCATATCCGCCAACATCGAACGGAATTTCACGTCCTATGTGGTCCATATCCGTTTTCTGTCGTTTGACAGTGTTCTGGGAATCCTCGTTTACAGTATCTTTGTCGGGTGGTTGGGATGTTTCCTTTCCTTGAAGCAGTTTCTGAAAAAAGAATGAAGATTATCGCAGGTATCCTTGCCCTCTTCATCTTTCTGGCCTTTGCGGCGGAGGTCTTCGCGGCGGGCCGGGGAACGGTGGTGTCCGACAGGCTCCATGTGCGCGCAAAACCTGACAAGGACAGCCGCAGCGTGATGATCCTGAAAAAAGGGGCGGATTTTTCCGTCAAGGGATCTCCGGGGCAAGGCTGGATTGAAATCGAGAAAAACGGGATCCGCGGGTTTGTCCGAAACAGAAAAACCTACATCCGCCTAACCGGAGATCCGGGGCGGGGTAAACCGGCCAAACAGACCGAAATCCGGAAAGACATCGCCAATCCCGGCTCTGAAAAACGGAAGATCGAAAGAAAGATCAGGCAACGGGAGGAAGAGATCCAGGCCTTCTCCCGGAAAGAAAAGGTGGTTCTCGGAGACCTGGACGGGATCGACAGGGAACTGAGCCGTGCCCGGATGAAAATGGCCTCTATCAAAAATGACCTGGCCCGGATCGAAAAGGAGATCCAAGGCAACAGCCGAGAAAGGGAAAAACTCAAGGAAGCCGTCCGGCGGAACGAAAAACATGTGGCCCGGAGACTCGTGGCCCTTTACAAGCTGGGGCACGTGGGCAAAATGAACGTTCTGGCCTCGGCCGAAACCATGTACGGCATGATCAAGCGCCAGCGGGCTCTGGCCCATGTGCTGGAAGAAGACGAGCGGATCATCGCCGTCCACACGGAAAACCTCGAGCGGCTGAAGGAAATTGAGGTCCGACTTGCGGAGAGCCGGCAGAAGACCGAAGAGTTGAAGAAAGAGGCGGTGTTCCAGGTCCGTGTTGTCGAGAACAGCCGGAAACGGAGATCGGTGCTGCTTTCGGAAATACGGCACAAGAAGAGCGCAGGACTCGCGGCTTTGACCTCGCTGAAAGAATCGGCCAGGATCCTGGACCAGACGATCCGTGACCTTGAGCGGGACAGGCTTCCCCGGAAAAAACAGGACCGGAAGGTGGACCGGGACGAAGAGCCCATGATCGGGACCGCCTTTACGGCGAGAAAGGGGAGGCTTCCCATGCCGGTGAAAGGCCGGGTGGTGAAGTTCTTCGGAAAATCCAGGGACAACGAACTCAGGATTGAGACCTTCCAGAGCGGGATCCAGGTCAAGGCCGACCGGGGAGAGCCTGTCCAGGCCGTGGGAGCCGGGCAGGTTCTGTATTCGGACTGGCTCAAGGGATACGGCAACCTGATCATCATCGATCACGGGCACGGGTACTACAGCCTCTACGGCCATACCGAGGAGGTTTTCAAACGGAAAGGAGAACAGGTGGAGGACAGGGAGGTGATCGCCACGGTGGGTGACACCGGCTCCCTTTCAGGCCCCCTGCTCCACTTCGAGATCAGGCACAGGGGCCAGCCCCTGGATCCCATGGCCTGGCTGGCAAGAGGAAGATAGATGAACGGGAACGGGGACGGAGCCTGGGGCTTCCACCCTGAATCAATCTGAACGCACGTTTCGAAAGGATACAACAACCGATGAGACAGACCAGATGTTCGGTCATGGTCCGCCTTGCCGTTATGGCCGGGCTTTTCGTTTTCCATGGTTTTTTTTCGGGCGTCACGTCCGCCAGGGCTGAAAATGATGGGATCTACAAGAACCTGATCATTTTTTCCGATGTGATCGACGAGATCGAAAAGAATTACGTGGACCCTGTGGAAAGCGAGGCCCTGATCAAGAAGGCCGTCCAGGGCATGGTCCGGAGTCTGGACCCCCACTCGGCCTATCTCGATCCCCAGGAATACGAAGCCCTCCACGAGGACACCAAAGGGGAGTTTTCCGGGATCGGTGTGGTACTGACCATCAAGGACGACATCCTGACGGTGATATCCCCCATCGAGGGGACCCCGGCCTTCAAGGCCGGCATCCGGGCCGGAGATGTGATCGTCAAGATCAACGACGAACCGGCCCAGGACATGTCCATCAACGACGCGGTGAACCGTATAAAAGGGGCCAAGGGCAGTAAAATCAAGCTGACAATCCGGAAAAAGAACGACGGAACCGTGGTGGACTACGAACTGGTCCGGGACGATATCCCCCTGGAGTCGGTGAAATTCGCCACCCTGGCCCCTGGCTATGGTTACCTGGCCATCAGCAACTTCAATGAAAACACCACCCGGGACGCTGAAAAAGCCCTGGCCGTCATTGAAAAGGAAGCCAAACCCATGAAGGGGCTGGTTCTCGATCTCAGGGGCAATCCCGGGGGGCTGCTTCAGCAGGCTGTTTCCATCACCGATTTGTTCATCAAAAAAGGGGTCATCGTGTCCATCCGGGGCCGGAATCCCGAGGATTCCCAGATCTGGGAGGCTCGTGACAGCGGCCACGAAAAAACCTGGCCCCTGGTGGTCCTGATCAACGGCGGCAGCGCCAGCGCTTCGGAAATCGTAGCCGGAGCCCTCCAGGACCACAAACGCGGCCTGATCCTGGGCACACCTTCTTTTGGAAAGGGGTCGGTTCAGAACATCAAGCCCCTGGGAGACGGTTCGGCCCTCAAGCTCACCGTGGCACGTTACTATACCCCCAGTGGGAGGTCCATTCAGGCCGAGGGCATCGTACCCGATATCGACGCGGGCTACGTGAAGCTCAAGAAAGAGACGAAACAGGAGTTTATCAAGGAAAAGGACCTGAAAAACCATCTGAAGGGGAGTGGGGCAGAGGAGTCTGCGCCTGTTGCCGAGCCTTCGGATGATGTGTCTGTGATCACGGGCACCGTGAATACCGACTCTTTGAACATGCGTGAAACAGACGATCCGGCCAGCCGGCTGGTCAAGGTGCTTGCGAAAGGGGCCCGTTTCAGGGTGCTGGGGAAACTGGAAAACAACTGGCTGAAAATTTCCCATGAAAAGGATGTGGGCTATGTGAACGGCCAGAACCGTTATGTGACACTGGAAGAAGAGGACACTCTGGGTGATGAGTTTGGAAAGCCCGACAGGGAAAGACTTCTTCTGGACAGCCAGGTGAAACAGGCCCTTGATCTCCTGGTCAGCTACAGGGTTTTTTCCGGCTCCAAGTGAGATGACGCCGACGCCGTCGTCAGAGGAAAAAAACCTGGGTGATCAGCTTAGGGTTGATCATTGGAGACAAGTTCTGTAAAAGGTGGATTTCAATTGTCAGGGGGGGCAGGTTTTTTCTGCATGGCGAAGGGCGAAGGCGACAAAAGACCCGGGACAAAGCGTGCCTCGGGCGGCGGTAAAACTATGGCTTCATCGAAAGGCCCATCCAGGTCCCGGTCCACGGGGAACCGCAGGAAATCGGGATCGGGGAAAAAAAAGGCGGAAGGCGGGTCCGGGTTTTTCAGGGTCTTTGCCGGTCTTTTCATTCTTGTTCTGATCGTGGTGGGGGCAGGCTATCTGATCCGGCAGGTGTTTCCACCTGAAGGCAGCAGGAAGAAACCCCTCTACGAGGTGTTCAAGGAAAAGCCGGGTTCCATTACCGTGAAAAAAGCCCCCGAGGTCCATTCCTACAGAAACGAGGAAGACGAACCCCCGGAGGAAACATCAGCCGACATACCTGAAAAAGGAAGCGTTCAGGAAGACACCGGAAAAGAGACGCCCCCCCGTGAACTGCCCTTTGTCCCGGGCAAACGGCCGGACAGGACCGATCTTCCCAGGGTGGCCCTGATCATCGACGACATCGGCTATGACCGGGAGATGGCCAGGAAGCTGGCGGCCATCGACAGGGGGATCACCTTTTCGGTTTTGCCCCACAGCCCCCACCGCCGGGAGATCGCCGCCTACGCCCGGAAAAAGGGCATGGAGATCATGCTCCACCTGCCCATGGAACCCGAGGGCTATCCCAGGGTCGATCCGGGCCCGGGGGCCCTGCTTATGGCGCAGGATCCGGACGCCCTGATCGAAACGTTGAAAGACAACCTGGAATCGGTGCCGGGGGTGGTGGGTGTGAACAACCACATGGGCTCCAGGCTGACCTCGGAGTCCACGAAGATGTACCAGGTGTTCACGGTGCTCAAGAAAAAGGATCTGTTTTTCGTGGACAGCCGGACGGCCCACCGGTCGGTGTGCGGACCGTCGGCGTCCCTGCTTCAGATCCCCTACGCCGAGCGTGACGTTTTCCTGGATCACAGCAGGGACAGGGAGGCGATCAGGCGGCAGGTCAGGACCCTGGTCCGGGAAGCGGAGAAAAAAGGGCGGGCCATCGGAATCGGCCATCCCCATGAAGAGACCTACGAGATTCTGGTGGAGGAATACCCGGTGCTGAGCAGTCGGGTCCGTATCGTTCCGGTGTCGAAACTGGTGGGGTCTTCGGGGTGAATGGTCTCTAATTTGGGGGCCGTCGTATTATTCTCTTGACAAGATACTTAAACAGTCTAAAATGGTTAGGTTTTTAAATCCGAGGCCTGTGTGGCCTGATAATAAAGCAAAAACGGGAGATTAGAGATGATGTATGCTGTGGTTTCAACCGGCGGAAAACAGTACAGAGTCCAGGAAGGCGAGATCCTTCGGGTGGAAAAACTGGAAGGCGAAGTTGGCGCTCCGGTTTCCTTCGACAGCGTTCTGATGTTTTCCGATGGAGAAAACGTCACACTGGGACGGCCGATGCTTGACGGGGCCGTGGTCAGCGGACATATCGTTCAGCAGGGCAAGGAGAAAAAGGTTATCGCCTTCAAGTACAAACGTCGCAAACATTCCCGCCGCAAGGTGGGTCACCGCCAGATGTTCACCGCGGTGAAAATCGACAGTATCAAGGCTTAATCCACGACCTGATTTCAGAGGTTCCGGTTCTTCGAGTCCTTGAAGCCGGAATACGTCAAAAGGAGTTTACAAATGGCACATAAGAAGGCGGGCGGCAGCACCAAAAACGGTCGCGACAGTAACGCTCAGAGACGCGGTGTGAAACGGTTCGGCGGGGAATCCGTCCTTGCGGGCAACATTCTTGTACGTCAGGTGGGCTGTTCCATCCACCCCGGCAACAACGTGGGCGTGGGAAAGGACTACACCCTTTTCTCCCTGATCGACGGTGTGGTCACGTTTGAGAGACTGGACCGGAAACGCAAAAAAGTCAGTGTTTATGCGGCGTGAAATTCATCGATGAAGCCATCATTACTGTCCAGTCCGGCAAAGGCGGAAGAGGATGCGTCAGCTTCCGCCGGGAGAAGTTTATCGAACGTGGCGGTCCGGACGGAGGGGACGGTGGTGATGGTGGAAGCGTCATACTGAAGGCCGTCGGAAACAGGCGGACACTCTACGAGTTCCGGCACCGCCGCCATATCGCGGCGGAAGACGGCCGGCCTGGCGAAGGCGCCCAGAGGCATGGCAGAAACGGCAAGGACATCGTTGTCGAGCTTCCCGTGGGTACCTTGGTGACCGATTGTGAAACAGGCGAGATCATCCATGATTTCGTGCATGACGGAGAAGAACAGGTCATCGCCCAGGGCGGGCGGGGCGGCCAGGGCAACAAGCGGTTCGCCACGGCCAGAAACAGGGTTCCCCGGTTCGCACAACCCGGAGAACCCGGTGTTTTTCTCGAAGTGAAACTGGAGTTGAAACTCCTGGCGGATGTGGGAATCATCGGTTTTCCCAACGCGGGAAAATCGACCCTGATCAGCGTGTTATCCTCTGCAAGGCCCAAAACGGCCGACTACCCTTTTACCACCCTTACACCGAATATCGGCATGGTCCAGCACGACTGGGGAGAACCGTTCGCCGTGGCGGACATTCCCGGCCTGATCGAAGGGGCCCACAAAGGCCTGGGTCTGGGCATCCAGTTCCTGAAACATGCGGAACGGAACAAGTTCCTGCTTCATCTCATGGACGCCTCGGCCATCGACCCCGATGATCCCCTGGCTATGTACGAGACCCTGAACAGGGAACTGGCCCTCTACAGCCCGGCCCTTGCGGAAAAAGAGCAGATCCTGGTCTTGAACAAGATGGATCTGCCCGAGGCCGAAGAAAGGGCCGATCTTTTCCAGAAGGCTGTGGGGGATGTGACCATCCTCCGAATTTCCGCGGCCACCACCCAAGGGGTCGCCGGGCTTAAAGAAAAACTGGCTGACATGGTGAACCGGGATCGGGAGCGCCATGACGATGAGTGTCCGGAAGATGACATCTGATATCAAGAAAAACATCACCCGCGCCAGGCGCATTGTGGTCAAGGTGGGCAGCGGTGTCCTCACCCGGGACCTGGGGCTCGACCTTGACATCATCGCCTCCCTGGCCCGTCAGATCAGCGTCCAGATGGACAAGAAAAAGGAAGTGATCCTGGTCAGCTCCGGAGCCGTGGCTTCGGGTGTCAAGAAAATCGGGCTGCCCAAACGGCCGGACAAGATGCCTGAAAAGCAGGCCGCCGCCGCCATCGGCCAGGCCGGACTGATCCACGAATACGAGATGGCATTTTCAAAACACGGGAAACACGTGGCCCAGATCCTTCTCACCGACGAGGACCTCAGCAACCGGAAACGCTACCTGAACGCCAGGAACACCATGGGCACCCTGCTGGCCTGGGGCGTTCTTCCCATCATCAACGAAAACGACACCGTGGCCGTGTCCGAGATCAAGTTCGGGGACAACGACAGCCTGTCGGCCCGGGTGGCCCTGCTGATGGACGCGGACCTCCTGATCAACCTCACCGATATCGACGGACTGTACGACAAGGACCCCCGCCGTAACCCCGACGCCAAAAGGATTTCCGAACTGGCCAGCATCGGGCGGCACATCGAGGAACTGGCCGGAGGTGTGCCCGGAGCCCTTGGCACCGGCGGCATGCTGACGAAAATCAAGGCGGCCCGGAAGATGATCGCCTCGGGCATTCCCATGATCATCGCCTCGGGCATAGATCCGGACATTCTCGCCGACCTGTTCCAGGGCAGGGACAAGGGCACATTCTTCAGGCCAAAACACCAGCGCCTGGGCAGCCGGAAAAGCTGGATCGCCTTCAATTCCAAACCCAGAGGTGCCCTTCACCTTGACGCCGGCGCGGCGGAAGCCGTGAAAAACAGGGGCAAAAGCCTGCTTCCCAGCGGTATCCTCCGGGTCACGGGGGAATTCGGCATGGGGTCCCCGGTGGAGATCCGGAACCCGGAAGGCGCTGTGATTGCCGTGGGCCTGGTGAACTACAGCGCGGAAGAGATCGACATCATCAAGGGCCAGAACAGCCGGGACATCGAAAAACGGCTGGGCCACAAGGAATACGACGAGGTGATCCACAGGGACAACCTCGCTTTGACAGGAGAGTGAGATCATGAGCGTAGAACAGATTATCCGGGACATGGCTGAAAAAGCGAAAAAAGCGTCGGTACGTATGGCCTCCATGACCGCCGCCCAGAAGAACAGGGCCCTTCTCGTTCTCGCGGACATCATCGAGAGCGAGGCGGCAAAACTTCAGGAAGAAAACAGCAAGGACCTGGAACGGGCCAGGGACATGGGGCTCAGCGCCGCCATGATCGACCGCTTGACCCTGTCGGACAAGGTGATCCGATCCATGGCCGACGGGTTGCGGGATGTGGTGAAACTGGAAGATCCCGTGGGGGCCATCACGAAAACATGGACCCGTCCCAACGGTCTCCAGGTGTCCCGGATGCGGATTCCCCTGGGCGTCATCGCCATGATCTTCGAATCCCGTCCCAACGTTACCATCGACGCCGCCGGTCTCTGCCTCAAGGCGGGCAACGCCATCATCCTCCGGGGAGGCTCGGAGGCCCTTTATTCCAACCAGGCCCTGGCGGCTCTGATCACCCGGGCGCTTGTGGAATGCGGCCTGCCCGAACATGCGGCCCAGGTCGTCCCCGTGCGGGACAGGGAAGCCGTGAACATCCTTCTGAAGCAGGAAGAGTTCATTGACCTGATCATTCCCCGGGGCGGGGAAAGCCTGATCCGGGCCGTGGTGGAAAACTCCAGGATTCCCGTGCTCAAGCATTACAAGGGCGTCTGCCATGTCTACGTGGACAAGGGCGGCGACCATGACATGGCCCGGAATATCTGTCTGAACGCCAAGGCCCAGAGACCCGGGGTGTGCAACGCCATGGAAACCCTGCTGGTGCATCAGGACGAGGCGGCGGAATTTCTTCCCAAAATGTTTGAAACCTTCAAAGCCGCCGGTGTGGTGATGCGTGGCTGTGAAAAAACCCTGGCCATTCTTTCCGCAGCCGAACCGGCCACCGAAGAGGACTGGGCCACCGAATACCTGGATCTGATCGTGTCGGTAAAAGTGGTGGCCGACATGGACGAGGCCCTGGCCCACATCTCCACCTACAGTTCGAAACACACCGAATCCATCGTGACGAAGGATTACGAACGGGCCCTGCGTTTTGTCCGGGAGGCCGACTCTTCGGCGGTGATGGTCAACGCCTCCACCCGTTTCAACGACGGGGGAGAGCTGGGGCTTGGCGCGGAGATCGGCATCAGCACCTCCAAGCTCCACGCTTTCGGCCCCATGGGCCTGGAAGAACTGACCGCCACCAAGTTCGTGGTGTTCGGGGATGGACAAGTCCGGGGATAAAAGAGACGAACGTCCAACACCGAACATCCAACATCGATGGACTCGTAAAAAGTCACGATTCAGACGGCTTCGGAAAAAGTTCGAGGTCAAGGCTTGCGAATCCCGAGGAATGAGGCGTACTTAAGGTACGCCGCAGTGACGAGGGATGAAGCGTAACGCAGAGATCGGACTTTTTACGAAGCCGTCAACATCCAACGTCCAACGTCGAATGGGTGGCACAGCGGGAGATAGGGTTTTGGTTCGTACTTTGGTGTGAGACGTCAGAAATTATCAATGGGAAATGGTAGACCTGAACTTTAAATGATGACCCGTAAACGTTCAACCCCTATCATGGATGGATGACTCCGGCGTGACGGAAAACAGCAGTACAATGAAGGTCTTGCGACCCGGAGAAGGCGTTCCCCGGGTCGGTCTGTTTGGGGGGACCTTCGATCCGGTTCATTTGGGCCATCTCCGGGTGGTCCTGGATGTGAAAGAGGCGTTCGGCCTGGAAAAGATCATTGTGATTCCCTCCGCCATGCCGCCCCACAAGACGCTGAAGCACGTGTCAGGCGCCGACGACCGGCTGGCCATGACCCGGATCTGTTTCGAAAACAGGCCGGGATTTGTGGTTTCCGATGTGGAATTGAACCGCCGGGGGCCTTCGTACACCATCGACACCATCACCCATTTCAGGACCTTGAAAAGGGACGATGAGAGTCTGATGCTGATCATGGGAACGGACGCCTTTTTCGAGCTGCACACCTGGCGTTCGTACAAGGACATCCTGGCCGCCGTTCCCCTGATCGTGATGAAGCGGCCGGGTCTTGACGGCGATCTGCTGGAATCGGCGGAACGCTACCTGAAATCACAGGTGGACCACGGCTGGCGTTATGATCCCGGGGCGAAGTGTTTCGCCCATGACGGGTTCATGCCGGTGTTTGTCCACGAGGTCTGCCAGATGGACGAATCTTCCACGGAGATCCGGCGACGAATTAAAAACAACCTCGATGTTTCGGCGTTCCTGCTGCCTGGGGTGGCGGCCTACATCGGGAAAAAAGGACTGTACAGATGAGTGACAAAAGCAAGGCAACCGTGAGCGACGATTTTCTGAAACCCTACATTGAGGCCCTTTCCGAGAGAAAAGCCGAGGACGTGATGGTGCTCGACGTGAGGGGACTGACCTCCTACACCGATGCGTTCATCATCGCCAGCGGACGGTCCACCCGCCAGGTGTCGTCCATCGGCCAGCATATCGACACGGAAATGAAGAAAAAAGGCGTCAAGGCCTTCAGCGTGGACGGCCTGGAAGAGGGGCGCTGGGTTCTCCTGGACTACGGCGACGTGATCATCCACATCTTTTACGACGAAGTCCGCCGCTTCTACAACCTGGAAGGCCTGTGGGCCGACGCCCGGCGGGTGGACCTCGCCGTGTGATACGAATTAAACAGAAGGACAAGGTCATGGAAAAACCCAAACCTCTGATGCTGATGATTCTGGACGGTTGGGGCATCAACCCCTCACGAGACCATAATGCCGTGGCCATGGCCGCCACCCCCAACCTGGACCGGCTGTTTTCAGAATACCCCAGCACTCGTCTCGACTGTGCGGGGCCGGCCGTGGGGCTTCCCGAAGGCGTCATGGGCAACTCGGAAGTGGGCCACCTGAACATCGGGGCCGGCCGGACCGTCTACCAGACCCTTTTGCGGATCGAACGGGCCATCGCCGACCGGACCTTTTTCGATAACCCGGCCATCAAAGCCGCCATGGACCAGGTGAAATCCTCAGGAAAGGCTCTCCACCTCATGGGCCTTGTGTCCGACGGCGGCGTTCACAGCCAGCTCACCCACCTTCTGGCCCTGGTGGACATGGCCGAAAACCTGGGGCTTCCCCAGGTCCTGATCCATGCCATCCTGGACGGCAGGGACACCCCGCCGGACAGCGGCCTCTCGTACATCACCCGGCTTCAGGCCGCCATCGCCGGAAAGAAACATGTCCGGATCGCCACGGTCTGCGGCCGGTTCTACGCCATGGACCGGGACACCCGCTGGGACAGGACCGAAACAGCGTACCGGCTTTACACCGAAGGCCAGGGGATCGCTGAAACAGATCCGGTGGCGGCGGTGGAGCACGCCTACAGCCGGGGCGAAACCGATGAATTCGTAAAACCTGTGGTGGTGGGGCCGCCTGCGGTGGTCGAAGACGGCGACGCGCTGATTTTCTTCAACTTCAGGGCCGACCGGGCCCGTCAGATCACCCGGGCCTTCACGGACCAGAATTTCACTGGATTCGAACGGATCAGAAAACCTCAGTTTTCAAGCTACGTGTGCATGGCCCTGTACGACGAGACCTTCGACCTTCCCGTGGCTTTCGGCCCGGTGAAACTCGAAGGCATCCTGGGCGCCGTGATCAGCGGCCTGGGACTTTCCCAGCTCCGCATCGCGGAAACGGAAAAGTACGCCCATGTGACCTATTTTTTCAACGGCGGAGAAGAGACCCCGTATCCAGGTGAGGAACGATGCCTGATCCCATCCCCTCGGGACGCGGCCACCTATGATCTCGTTCCCCAGATGAGCGCCAACCAGGTGGCCGACGAGCTGGTCCGCCGGATAGAAGGCGGCTGCCCCTACGACCTGATCGTGGTGAATTTCGCCAACATGGACATGGTGGGCCATACCGGCGTGATCTCCGCAGCGGTCAAGGCTGTGGAAACCGTGGACGCCTGCCTGGGCCGGGTGATCGAGGCCTTCCGGAAAACGGGCGGGGACGTGATCGTCACGGCGGACCACGGGAACTCCGAACAGATGATCGATGAAAAAGGCGGACCCCACACGGCCCACACCCTGAATCCCGTTCCCCTGATTCTGGTGTCGGAGCGGCTGAAACAGGCGGACCTGAAGTCCGGATGCCTGGGGGACATCGCCCCCACCGTTCTTCAGGTCATGGGGATTCCGAAACCAGCCGAGATGACGGGGACGTCCCTGATCTGCTGATAGAAAAGGTCCGTATACCATGAAAAACCCCGAAACCATGATTGCCAAGTTCAAAGCGGTCAAGACCCTTCCCCATGTGGCGATGAAACTCGTCAGGATGATCGGAGAGGACCAGGGGTCGATCCAGGATTACGAACAGGTGGTCCGCAACGATCCGTCCTTGGTGATGAGGGTCTTCAAACTGGTGAACAGCGCCTATTTCTCCCTGCCGGAAAAGGTGGAGATACTGTCCGAGGCCCTGTCGGTCATCGGGCTCAACCAGCTTCGGAACATGGTTGTGGTCGAGGCTCTCCGGGAGATCTACAAAGGCAAGATGAAAGCCGGGCGGTTTTCAGGAAAAGCCTTGTGGAACCACTGCCTTGCCGTGGGGCTCTGCTGCCGGATGATCAGCGAACGGATGTTCGGGCAGCCGGGCGAAGACGCTTTTCTTTGCGGTCTTCTCCACGACGTGGGGCTGATCGTGGAGTTCCAGGCCGTCCCCGACCTGTTTGAAAAGATGTCCGAATCGAAAAACGAGGGCGAGAGCATCATCGAGCATGAAAACAGGACGCTGGGAACGAACCATTCGGAAACGGGATTCTGGCTTGCCCGGGAGTGGAAACTCCCCGCCGTGGTTCAGTTCGGGATCCGGGATCACCATCGAATGGCCGACGACCTGTGTCCGCCGGACATGACAGGCATCATTCAACTGGGGGATTTTTTGGCCTCCCGTTCCGGGTACATGGCCTGTCCCGAGGGGGTGGAACCCCTTTGTTCCGCCCTTCTCCCCCATCTTCGTGCCAACATCGACGCCTATCTGGACATCCAGAAAGTGTTGAACCTTGAAATGGAAAAGGCCCAGGGGGTCTTCAGCCCGTGAAGCCGGTCCTACTCGTCAGCGCCTGTCTCATGGGACAGCTTGTCAAGTACAACGGAAAGCTCGTCCCCGTCCATGATCGGCTGAAAGCCCTGGCCGAAGAGGGGCTGATTTTTCCTTTCTGCCCCGAAGTCGCAGGCGGGCTCAGCGTTCCAAGACCGCCTGCGGAAATCACCGGAGGCGACGGGCGGACGGTTCTGGAAGGGCGGGCCAGGGTGCTCCGGAAAGATGGCCGCGACGTGACGGAACATTTTATCACCGGGGCTGAACAGGCCTGGGCTCAGGCAAAACGATGGGGCATCACCGTGGCCCTTCTGAAAGACGGAAGTCCGGCCTGCGGAAGCACCCGGATCTACGACGGCACGTTTTCCGGAACATCCATCCCGGGCTTCGGCGTGGCCGCCGCGCTGCTCAAATCCAAAGGCCTCCGGATCCTCACCGAAAACCACATCGAGATCCTTACGGAAGATTTGCTTTAAAGCTTTTGTCAGAATATCAGCCTGCGTTCAGAGATTGTCCTTGAAAAGCTGGGACGGATCGCCGGACTGTTCGGGCGCCGAACTTTTTTCCACCGGCGAGGTGCCTTTCTTGAACCAGACCTTGGTGGTGGATTCCGTGCCGGAGCCGGGCAGAAGGCCTGTTTTGGAATCCACGACTTTCACTTCCACCTCGTCGGTCATGGTGAAACGCTCCACCGGTTTTCCGCTCAGGGACCGCTGCATGAATCCCAGCCAGATCGGAGCCGCCGCACGGGACCCGGTTTCGCCCCAGCCCAGGGAGACCTGGGCGTCGTTGCCCACCCAGACTCCGGCCACTAGGCCGGGGGTGTAGCCGATGAACCAGGCGTCGTTGTAGCTGTTGGTCGACCCTGTTTTTCCCGCCGCCGGACGGCCCAGGCTTTTCACCGACTGGCCTGTGCCGCTCTGGATGACGTTTTCGAGCATCCCGGTCATGATGCAGGCCGTGGACGAGTCGATGACCTTCTGCCGGTAACTCTGGGATTCTTCCAGAACATTGCCGGACCGGTCCTCGATGCGGGTGATGAAGGTGGGCTCCACCAGCACACCCTGGTTGGCGAACACCGCGTAGGCGTTGGTCAGTTCGAGAAGGGACACGCCGGAAGAGCCCAGGGCCAGGGACAGGTCCTGGGTGAGGGGCGCCTTGATGCCCAGCTGTTTTGCGTAATCCGTGACGTAACCCACCCCGATGTCCTGGAGGATCTTGATGGTGATGATGTTCATGGAACGTGTCAGGGCGTTGTGAAGCAGGGTGGGTCCGCTGAATTTCCGCTCGAAGTTTTTCGGTTTCCAGGTGTAATCGTCGTCACCGCCCTGGTAGATCACCGGGCTGTCGATGATCACCGTGGCCGCGGTGTACCCTTTGTCCAGGGCCGCCGCATAAATGATGGGCTTGAACGCCGACCCGGGCTGGCGTCTGGCCTGGATGGCCCGGTTGAACTGGCTTTCCGCGAAGTTCCGTCCACCCACCATGGCCTTGACAGCGCCTGTTTCCGCCTCAAGGCAGACCAGGGCCGCCTCGGATGAGGGCAGCTGGTCCAGGACAAGGTTCCAGACGTTTTTCGGTTTGACACTGAACGCGTCGGTTTCCTGGAAATCCGAATCCGATGAAAGGCCGGAAGACGGTTCGGACGAGGAGAGACCCTTGCTTTTCAGGCCGGTAACATGGACGAGCACGATGTCGCCCGCGAGAAATCCGGGCTTTGTCCGGGGTTCCCCGCTTTCAGGATCGTTGAAGTCCCTGATCTGGCCCCAGTTCACCCCGGCCAGGGACACGATGCCGATGTCGTCACCCAGGCTCACGGTCATTTCCCTGCGCGCCTCGTCGACTTTTGTCACCAGGCCTTGCAGGGACCGGCCCACGGAAAGGGGTTTGAGCGTCAGATCTTTTCTGATCTTGTCGATGAAGGTGCCTATGTCGGATGATGCAACCGTTCCCACAGGACCCCGGAAACCCTGGCGTCTGTCCAGGTTCCGCAGGCCTTTGGCGATTTCCTCCTGGGCCGCGATCTGCATGGAAAGATCCATGGAGGTGTAGATCTTCAGGCCCTGTTCGTACAGGGCCTCCTCACCGTATTTTTTCTCGATGTAGCTTCGCACGTATTCGGTGTAGAACGGGGCCTTGCTGTTGAAGCCCGGTTTGGACCGGCCCCTTTCGTTGACCTCGATGGGTTCGGCCACGGCTTTTTCAGCTTCCTCGGGGGTGATGTAACCTTCTTCGGCCATGCGTTTCAGCACGTAGACCTGACGCTGTTTCGCCAGGTCCGGGTTCACCACCGGCGAGTAGCGGCTGGGGGCCTGGGGAAGCCCGGCCAGGAGGGCGCATTCGGCCAGGGTCAGTTCTTTGGCGGGCCGCCCGAAGTAGGTTTCGGCTGCGGCCTGGACGCCGTAGGACCCGTGACCCAGGTAAATCTGGTTGAGGTACAGGTACAGGATATCGTCTTTGCTGAAGCTTTTGTCGATGCGGTAGGCGAGGATCGCCTCTTTGATTTTACGCTGGTAGGTCCTCTCGGGACTGAGAAAAAAGGATTTGGCCACCTGCTGGGTGATGGTGCTGCCGCCCTGGACGATTCCGCCGGCCACCAGGTTCCGGGTGAAAGCCCTCACGATGCTGATCAGATCCACCCCGCTGTGGCTGTAGAACCTGGAATCCTCGGCGGAAATGAACGCCTGGACCAGTTTGTCGGGAAGTTCGTCCATGTTCACGATGATCCGGCGTTCCTTGAAAAACTCGGTGACTTTCTGGCCATCGGCGGAATAGACCGTGGTGACGATGGATGGCTTGTAGTCCCTGAGGGATGAAACCTGGGGCAGGTCGCTGCTGTAATGGAACACCACGACCCCCACAAAGGCGGCCACGGACACCAGTCCCACCACGGCGGCTATCAGGGTGAATTTCAAGATGGTTTTCGTCACATTTCGTTTAACAGGTTTCCGGCGTTTTTTCTGTGCTGCGGCCATGGCGTCTTCTTTCCTTGTCGATCATCGTTGTCTTTGGAGCCGTTTCTGTCCGGCTCCTTCGGAACAGGTTTCAGGCCCTGATCCCGAACACGTTCAAGGGCTCGGGCCTGATAAAAAAAACGTGACAGTCTAACAGCTTATGGTGTTGATGACAAGAAAAGATCTGGCCCGTCGGCCGGGCCATCACGTGGAACATGGCCCTGGACCTTAACCATCGCCATCGGGATCGGTATCGCTATCGAAGTGTCCTGAATATCGAATCCGATAGCGATTAAAAAGGATGTCAGGCTTGTTAGACTTCGGAAAAGAAGGCGCTGGGCCGGCCTTTCAATGGCACAGCCCACAACGACATTCCCGTCCTTGTCATTCCGGGCGGCCGGGAGTGTTTCGGCACGTCTTGAGCTTCCGTTCATCTTGGGAATGCGAGGCGCCCGGCATGTATGTCGGCCCGGAATCCATACCGGTATCTGCAACAGATCCTGATATATTCATGCCTCATCTCTCATGCGGACGTGCATTCCGGATCTTTTGCATCGCTCAGCCCGGTGGGAGCTGTGGTTTAAAATGACAAACCGATGTGATTATTTCCTGAACTCAGCCGGAAGGGATTTGTCTTCGTAGATGGTTTCAAGAAGATCGACTTCAAAATCCTTTCTAAACTCGACATTCTTGAGGATGATGCCATGAAGATTTGCTCCGCGTAGCATCAGGTGCATTCTAAAAATTGAATCGGAAAAATCCGCATTCGTCAAATCCGAACTTCCGAAATTCGCACCGGAAAACAGGGATTTTGTAAAATTGACTTGCTTCAGATTCGCACTCTGGGCATCCAACAATTCAATTTCAGAATCCGAGAAGTCGGCGTTTTCGAGATCGGCGTCACCCATGGAGACGAAGTAAAAGCGGCATTTTCTGAATTTGATGTTTTTGGCCTTGGTATATTCAAAACCTGGGTTACTCCACAAACGTCCTTTCAGTACAGAATTTGAAAAATCCGAATTGGTCAGGGTGCATTTACTGAAAAGCGATGATTCAAGAATCTCACCTTGCATCCGGGTCTCCGTCAAATCCGAGCCAATGAAATTCGAATCGTTCACCACCACATCGGTGAGCGAGCTGTTTTTGATCTGACAGTACTGAATTTCGGATTTATAAAAAATGGGTTCTTTAAAACGGATGTGATTCAAGATGGATTCGGTAATGTCCGTCTGTTCAAAAAGAGGCGAGTCAATTTCCGCACCAGAGAAGTCTGATCCGGTCATCTCGCATTCGACGAACTTGATCATCCGGGCCTTGGCGCCGAGGAATTTCACCCCTTCCATCTTGCAGGTAAGAAATCCGGACGAGGCCATGTTCGCCCCTGAAAAATCGGCCCCGGTGAAATTGCATTTCCTGAAAGCGGCCTTGAAGAACTTGGCGTTTTTAAAACTGACCCCGCTTAAGTTGGCGCCCGATATGGCGCAATCCACCAGGTTCGCCCCTTCGAAACTGACGTTTTTCCCGGCGTAAAGTTTGTTGAACAAAATGGAGCTGAGTTTCAGGGTCGATAACGCTTTGCTGTCCATGGAGCCTCCTGATTGTCCCGGTGTCGGGCTGGAACATGCCGCCAGGATGAGTGCGATCAGGAACCATGCATGTTTTTTTCTCATGAATGAGCCCATGGTATTATTTCCTGAACTCAGCCGGAAGGGATTTGCCTTCGTAGATGGTTTCCTTGAGGTTAATTTCAATACCATCTTTGAATTCAACATTTTTTAGAATGATGCCCTGAAGTTTGGCTTTTTCAAAGATCAGGAAATCGGAAAAAATCACATGGGTGAAATCTGTACCGGTCATATCGGAATCACAGAAATTGCCACCGACTAATAATGAATTTCTGAAATTGGCATTTTTAAAGTTCGCAACCTGGGCATCCAGCAATTCAATCTCTGAATCCGAGAAGTCGGCATTTTCGAGGTCGGCATCTCCCATGGAGACGAAGTAAAAGCGGCATTTTCTGAATTTGATGTTTTTGGCCTTGGCGTTTAAAAAACTTGGATTGCTCCATAAACGGCCTTTTAATACTGAATTTGAAAAATCGGCTCCCGTTAGAATACAATCTCCAAAATGGGATGATTCAAGAATTTCGCCTTGCATCCGGGTTGCCGTTAAATCTGATTCGATAAAATTAGAGTCGTTCACCACCACATCGGTGAGGGTACTGTTTTTGATTTGGCAATTTTGAATTTCGGATTTATAAAAAATGGGTTCTTTAAAACGGATGTGATTCAGGATGGATTCGGAAATGTCCGTCTGTTCGAAAAGAGGCGAGTCAATTTCCGCACCAGAGAAGTCTGATCCGGTCATCTCGCATTCGACGAACTTGATCATCCGGGCCTTGGCGCCGAGGAATTTCACCCCTTCCATCTTGCAGGTAAGAAATCCGGACGAGGCCATGTTCGCCCCTGAAAAATCGGCCCCGGTGAAATTGCATTTCCTGAAAGCGGCCTTGAAGAACTTGGCGTTTTTAAAACTGACCCCGCTTAAGTTGGCGCCCGATATGGCGCAATCCACCAGGTTCGCCCCTTCGAAACTGACGTTTTTCCCGGCGTAAAGTTTGTTGAACAAAATGGAGCTGAGTTTCAGGGTCGATAACGCTTTGCTGTCCATGGAGCCTCCTGATTGTCCCGGTGTCGGGCTGGAACATGCGATGGTGATTAAAACGAAAAGAAGGATGACGATACTTTTTTTAATAGCCGCAGACATGGGGATGTTTCCTTTTTTTGAAATCGGGATGTTTTTTGAACACGATGATCATACCCTCGAAGGGGTCGTATTTGGCGTGGTACGTTTTTCGTTCATGGCCTCCGGCCACAGACTTCGCCCATTCGGCGGCGTTTTTTGCGGCAGCCTTCACTTTTTCCATGTCGTCTTTCCGTTTGGCCAGCCAGTGTTTGGTGATGCCGATTTCACGGTCCCAGGTCTGGTTGTCGTCAAAAACATAGCGCATAAAGGCCATGCTTCGCCTATGTGTGGCCGATTTCATAAGATACTCATAAGCTTTTTTTACCACCGCCTGGGAAACCTTCCCCCGTAAAACATAAGGGTTGTCGTCCGCCCTGAACAGGGACAGATGAACCTTGTCCCGGCCTTTGTTCTTCACGAGTTTTGAAAGGTCCCCCATGTCAAACGTCACATAGGATACCTGGGTGGGAAACACCAGGTGGTTGTAAAATGGAAACGAAGATCGGCTGATGATGTTGATGTTCTCATAATAAAGAAATTTTGAAAAATCTTTCTCATTTTTAACCTTCTCCAGCACCATGTCTTCGGTCATCACGCCCAGTTCCTCGCACATCGGGGCTTTTCGCGGATTCGAGGGAAGGGCCGGGCTGTGGCCGACGAGAACAGTGCTGATGATGACCTGACCGTTTTTGAATGCCAGAAGGTTGCCACCGGGTCTGTGCCGTTTGGCTGGTTTCCGAGCCATGAGGCCACCGGGCATTTTGCAGATCGGACACCGGGGTTTCGGAGATTTGTCGTCTCCGAGGCCCGGAACGTTCGGCAGCCTGACTGTTCGATGGCGGTCGTCGATGGTGTACAGGTGTTTATTGTCAAAATAGAATCCTTTTGAATACCTGCCCGGATCTTTGCACCCGCAGATCAGGGGAGCGCCGGGCAGGTATTTGGGATACGGCCCCGCGCTGCTTGAAACGAGGACGATGTTCTTCGCATTCCTGAACCCGGTTTTAAGGGTTTCTCCGGCGGAAAGGATCCGGACTTTTTCAGGATGATCGCAATTCACCTCCATGGCCATGTTGCGGTGGCTGTGACCTGTCACCACCAGATGAAGACGCCCGTGTTCCACGTCTTTCAGAAAGCTGTAACGGTTTCCGTCGAATCCGCCGTAGTGCAGCTGGGGAGAGGTCCAGGTGTACAGGTTTTCGATTTCCCATTCGGAGACGTCGTCCTTGGGGCAGACGGCGGTGGGGTGCATGAACAGGATTTTCGTCTTTTTATGGGCAACCTTGAGCCATGCGTGGTAGATGGATGCGTTCCTTATGGGAAACGGTTGGGATTTCGTTTCCTTGTAAACCTCGCCTTTGTCGGTTTCGACCATTTCGCCGTAATCCATTTTACTCTTGAATATGTGGATGGCGTGATGCAATGTCCCCGATCCGTTCTTTGCGCTTTTAACGATGTCCGCCTTGCAGCCCCAGTCCACCATGAAAAGGCTCTGCCTTCCCAGGTCCGCTACATAATCCGCGAAAGGATTGATGAAAAATGAATACCACAACGCGCATTCGATATGCTCAATGGCGTCTTTGACAAAATTCAAATGTTTGTTATACCCCGGGCCGAACGCCAGGGCGCACTCGTACCGTGTCAGGTTCATATCGTAGGGGCTTTTCATGGCACCCCCAAGTGGCCAGGGAGCCATGGCATGTTTGACATAATCGTGGTTGCCCAGAAGGGTGAAAACCGGTTTTTTCTGGTTGTCGTATATCGAAAGCAGGGCTTTGTAAAACAAAAGCCAGTTCCTGTCTTTTTGATGTTCGCTGAACTCGTTGTCAAGGGAGCCCCATGTCTTTCCGGGTTTTTCAGGAACCTTGCTGAAAGTCTGGGCTGTATGCACACCCCGGTTGTATTCCACCAGATCCCCGGTAATCACGATGCAATCGGCCCCTTTGTTCACAAGATTCTTGCAGATGTCCATGAAAAAGCCGTTGAAGTTTGCCACCTTTTTTTTGATGGGCTCATGGAAGTCCTTGTTCCGGGTGATCCGGCCCTTACTGTCAAACGTCAGGTTCGCTCCGCAGTTCTCTTTGACTTCGATCACCGAGGCTTCCGACTGGCTGTAGATTTCCATGCGGGTGTCCAGGTGGATGTCTGTGACGTGGCCGATGGTGAAATTCTTTTTGGAGCTGACGTAAACCGGATGGTACATGGAAACCATGGTGTTCAGCGGCGAGGATGTATCGATGCCGCCGTAGTCCGACAGCTGGGTTCTCAGGGTGTATTGGAATCCCTTTTCCTTGAAGACACGGGTGATGCTGTCAACCCGGCTTTTGATGTAGTCCTGGATGGCCCTTGAAAAACTCGGCCTGTTCCGGGACGTGATCACCGCTTGTTTTTCAAGCCAGACCACGTTGAACAGGACGTGGTCCGGCACGTCCTCGTAATCAAGATTGACGGCCACTTTAAAGAGGTGTCTGTATCCTTTGAGGCTGTATTCTTTCATTACCCAGTCAAAAACATTGGAAAGAGCGAATTTGAAGGTGAAGTCGGCGTCGTTGATGTCCCAGCCCTCGTCTCCCAGTCCAAAGGTGTTTTTGTTCCAGGTGTGGCATTTGGATACTTTGACCATTCGATCCGGTGGGACAGGAAGGACCACATCCGTGAAAAACGTATCAAAGAGTTTCAGCTTTCGCTGTCTGTAACGCGCCGGCCGATCTTTTTCCGACCATGGGACAAGACGCACATGAAAGGCCACCTGGGCCGGTGTCAGCACCTTACTTCTTGACAGGATGACCATTTCAAGAAACGCTGTGCCGTCGTCTTGTCGCCTGACCAGGGCCGGACAGCCGAGAGACGGTGATAGAAGAACGGCGTCCACCTGTTTGAGTTCGAGAAGGAGGCGTTCGCCTTTTTTCAGGGTGGCGCTTCCTTTGATTCCTTGTCCGCTCATGGTTCCCCTATTCTTTTTTTTCGAACGTCATGTTCGTGTTTTCATAGACCACATCCACACAATCCGCGTCCGGGACATGAAACGCCCGACCTTTGGCCATGGTGGTGAGGGTCTTTTTTTCTCCGGCCACCGTGACGTCCAGCTTCAGCCCGTCCAGGGGATCTCCGAAGGGGTCGATCACCTCGATGGCCACATGCCCCTGGACAGGCAACTCCGGTTTTTCAGGGATGGCGATGACGGTGCCGGGCTGCTGGAGGAGCGGGGCGGGCGGGGTGTTTCGGTTGTTGTGGATCATCTGGTCAAAGGCCCGGACCACGCCCTGGCCTTCCACAAACACGTCAAAGGAAAAACTCACGAATTCGGCTTTGCCCTGGATTGTTCCGGAGCCGACACCTTTGTTCGTTCCGGCCTCGTCGCCGGTGCTGGTTTTGAAATAGGAGCCGGCGTGGCCCATGGGATGGCCGTCGGCCGTGACGGTTTTGGCCCCGTTTTCCATGTCCGCGCTTTGGGCCATGTTGGGGTAGGGGACCGGCACGGATGAGGGGCCCATGGGCGTCATGCAGACGTCGTTCGTGGCGATGGATGTTCCTTCGCTTTCCTTGTGAACCACGGTTCTCCTGTTGACGGAAACGGTGGCAGCCATGAGAGTTCCTCCTTGTTACGGTTTCTGGTTTTTAGTCTGTTCTATCAGCAGGGCTCCCCGCTCTCCGGTATCGGAGCCGGAAACGATCAGGGCTTTTCCTGCGGGTTCGTCTGTTTCAAAGGCCAGACAGCCGCGTTCCATGCCTCGTACGGCAACGGCTATGGCCGCGCCGGGACTCGCGGAGCCGGTATCTCCGATGAACAGGGCCGGGCAGGTCAGGTTCTTTTCTCCGGTGATCCGGCGGCCCAGACGGACCCCTGTCAGGGCCCATTCTTCGAACCGGAAGGGCTCTCCGTTTAAATCAATGATGACGGCGTCCACGGCGAGTTCCTCGGGCCCTGCCTGTGAAAGGATCGCCTGAATGACCGTGGAAAGCCCCGTGCCGTGGGGCGGTTTGCCGGACAGCACATGCCGGTCGTCCATCGCTTTGGAAACAGCCGCCACGTGGGCCCGGATGGTGGCGTTCCCGCGTTCTGCCGATGACCGGGTTTCAAGGAGCAGCGCCGAAGCCGCTTCGCCGGGTGTGAGGCCGTCCGGGTTCAGGAAGGTTTTCAAACGGTTCTGCTGTTCAAATCGGACAAGGTCGTCCATGTTGACGAGGCTGTCTGTTCCGGCGATGACCGCGCGGTGGACGCTCCCCTGGTCCATGGCGGCCGCCATGTCGTTTATGGCCAGGATCATCCCGGAGTGACCCTGGGGGTAGAACCGGCATCTTGTGACGGGAATTTCCGCCCGAATCTGTTCGGGGATCAGGTGGTACATGGCCAGGTTGTCCAGGGGAAGACGTTCGGGGCCGGGCAGGGCCAGGCAGAACAGGGTGTCTTTCCAGGGTTCTTCGATGCCGATGTTGTGTGACAGATCCTCGATGGCCATGGCCAGAAGGCGGGCCATTCGTTCCATGGTCTCGTCACAGTCTCCCTCGAGCACAAGGTGGCCGGTCACAAGGCCGTCGTCCGGGTCGTCGTAACCGTCTTTGGCCTCGGCGTAATAATGGTCCATTTTAATGGGGCGCCGGAGTCCGGCCCTCATGGATGCGCAGGCGGTGATGTGGTCGTGCCCAACCGAACAGGCCAGGCCCAGCCCCGTGATGCAGGGCATCTGTTTTCTGATCTTGACCCCGGCGGTTTTGTGTTCGTGTTTAACGGTTTTCATAGAGCCTCACCTGCCTGAGTTGTGAAAGGGGGAGCCTCCCCCCTGTTGTGGCCCGGTACACAAGAACGATCCGGCTGTCATCCGGCTCGATGATCAGGGTGTCGAGGACGGGCGCGGGTTTCACGGTTTCATCGTCAAAGGTGAAGGCGGCGGTCAGCGAAAGTCCGGGCAGGGTGAACGTCACCTTGTCCTGGTGTGGATGCAGGTTGACCAGGGTGACGGTTTCTCGTCCCTGAAGGGGTGTTTCGCTGACAAGGCCGGGTGCGGCGGCGTTGTGGCGCCGGATGTCCGCGTCCCGGGGAGGCAGGGGCATGCGGGTGTTTTCCCAGGCGTCGTCAAGGGTTCCGGTGTAAGAAAGACGGGGTTCCCAGCTGGGGGGAATGCAGCCGAACCCGGCGGGTGCGGGGCGGTCCACAGGGGCCTGAATCCTGTTTTCCACATCCTCGATGTTGGGCAGGGCCCAGCCGTGAACGGCCTGTTTGCTGCGATCGGCCCTGTATCCCCTTCCGATGGGATTTCCCATGAACACGTTATGGTGTCTGGGATCGGGATGGCTTGTGTCCGAGCCGCCGAAAGCCCGTTCATAGCACAGGGGCATTCGGACAAAGGGTTGGGGCCTGGTTCGTGAGGTAAAACCGGCAACGGTTCTGAACGTTCTGTCACCCTGGACCGCGAGGATCTTGCGGATCGGGCCCACCTGAACCATGGCCGGGCATTCCGTGACGGGAACCTGTCCCGGGGCGTGGACATGGCCGTTCACCGCTATATCCGTTCCCAGTTTTTCATAGACCATATCCGAGGGATAGCGGACGCTGGATTTTCCGGGTTCGCCCATGTATCCGTCGCCGTAGCAGAGGGGGATCTGCTGGTCTGTCACGCGAACAGACCCGTCAATGGCGAACTCACAGGTCGCCTTGATGATGGCGACGGCGGATCGTGTTCCCTCGTGGTCCGGCAACAGGACGGTGGTTCCGGCATAGGGGGTGTCATTGATGGTGGTGAACACGGTCATCCTCCTGGTTGACGGGGCATGAGTGGAAATACAGAACGCCTTCCCTGAAACGGCCGATGTTCCGTTCGATCCGGTCGTGAAGGGACCGGATCACCGATCGTTGGGCTTTGACGCTCATCCACGGGTCAAAGGCCGTGTCCAGCCCATAACGGACAGCCAACTCGTCGGCGGCCATGTTCCGGAGAGCCGCGGGGTGGTTTTCCGATGCGAGAATGTGGTGAAGACACCAGGGGCTGATGGGTTGGCCCAGCCTGTAGCGGATGCCGGTGTGGAACCGGCTGTGCTCCTGTTTCCACCAGGAGGACCAGACGGCCGGGTTCCTGGAAATCCGGGTTACGGTTTTCCCCGGCCGGATGCCCTGGGCGAGCAGGCGAATTTCTTTGTCGGTCATGAACTCCTCATCGATCTCCTCGGGGACGAAGATCTCTTCCGTAAGCCCTGCCGCTGTGATCAGGTTCAGGGAAAAGGCGGCCGGTTCAGAAAGAATTTCATGCTCAAGGCAGGACATGAGGACGGGGACGGCCGACAGGTCGCCGGTCATTCCGGCGGCCAGGATTTGGTCGGGTCCCGGTTCAGCGGCTGTGGATAAATCCTGGAGCAGGCGTGCGTTGCCGGTCAGGCCGGCTTCGTATCCGGGCCACTGGCCGGCCGGCACGTTTTGAAAACAAAGCCCGAGGACGCCCGGATCGCCCAGTCTCACCAGGGTGGACAGCGCGGAGTTCCGAAGAGGGATGTCGCCGCTTGACAGGAAACGGACGAGCCATTCTGCGCCCCAGTCAGGTTTCACGCGGCCAATGGCGTTGATGGCGTCGATCCGTTCGGCGTTTCCTGTTTTGTCGGCCCTGATGATATCGTACAGGTTTTCCGCCACATCCAACCGGTGATGGCCGGAAATCCGCACGGCAAGGTGCGTGAACACGCCTTTTCTCTCAAAAAAATCCCGGACAATGTTTTCCATGTCCCTGTCCGGAGTTTCATGCATAAAGGCCCGAACCACACTGTCGAGCCGGGGCGTGTCGGTCAGGTCCAGTTGTCCTGCGGCCTGTTGCAGCTCGCGTGTCGCCTTTGTCCTGACCAGGACACGGACAGCCCCGTAACATTCGCCCGCGTCGCCGTTCACCACTTTGTCCCGGCACAACGCAAAAACATCGGCACCGCCCAGGCCAAGTCCATCCACATGGGCCTCCAGCAGCCTGTCCCGCCTCATGAAATCAGGCCATGGGATCAGGTCCTGTTCTTTCAGGTAAAGCATCTGCTCGTAGACCGCGGAGATTTCCTCGAAGTGTTCATGGTATAAAGAATGTTTGAGCTTTGTCATGGCGTCTGATCGAATTTTTTTAAGGCGTCACGTTGTCTCACCGCTTCAAATTCCATAAGGCCCTTCACGAAAGGGAAGACATGTTTCGAAGAATGTTTAGCCGCAGCATGGCTTTTAACAGAAGCGGAGGTACAGAAAAAAGTTGACCGATGGAATACAATAAGAACTTAGATGATTCAAGGAATAAAATGATGGATTGCTCTGGAAATGAAAATTAAATGTTACTTCAGATTTGAACCTCGAGACGCGGTTGCCGATCTGGGACAGGACGGCAACCGCCAAAACATGGGATGGCCTGGCCTGATCAAGAAAAATGAATTGACTTTCCCAGTGGAAATAACTATTTACATGAGTTTGACCTTGGTTGATTTTGAAACCGACTAAACGAAGGAAGACACATGATAGAGCTTGATTTCAGCAAGTTTGACGGGCTTTTGCCCGCCATCGTCCAGGACGCGGAAACCTCGGAGGTTCTCATGGTGGCGTTCATGAACGAAGAGGCATGGAAACACACCCTGGCCACCGGAACGGCCACATACTGGAGCCGGTCCAGGAATAAACTCTGGGTGAAGGGCGAATCGTCGGGCCATGTCCAGCATGTCCGGGAAATCCGCATCGACTGCGACAACGACACGGTTCTGCTCAAAGTGGAACAGGTGGGGGGCGCGGCCTGCCATCTGGGGTACAAAAGCTGTTTTTTCAGAAAAATCGAAAATGGAGAGGCCGTGACCGTGGGCCAGCCTCTTTTCAATCCGGATGAGGTGTATAAAAAATGAATGCGACAGATGACAAACTGAAACTCGGAATTCCCAAAGGCAGCCTTCAGAACGCCACCGTGGCCCTTTTCGACCATGCGGGCTGGAAGGTGTCGGTGAGCGGCAGAAGCTATTTCCCCAGCATCAACGACGACAGCATCACCTGCGCCCTGTGCCGCGCCCAGGAAATGGCCATCAACGTGGAGAACGGAACCCTGGACGTGGGGCTGACCGGCAGGGACTGGATCGCCGAGTATGAAAGCGACGTTCATGTGGTGACAGACCTGGTCTATTCCAAGGTCAGCGCCAAACCGGCGCGCTGGGTCATCGCCGTGGCCTACGACTCTCCGGTGAAAAAGCTGGAAGACCTGCACGGCAAAACCGTCTCCACCGAACTGGTGGGTTATACCAAAAGGTTTTTCCAGTCTTTGGGCATCGACGTGAACGTGAAGTTTTCCTGGGGCGCCACCGAGGCCAAGGTCGTTTCCGGCCTGGCCGACGCCATTGTGGAAATCACGGAAACGGAAAGCACCATCAAGGCCCACGGTCTCCGGATCATCCACGAGCTGATGCAGACCAACACCCAGCTGATCGCCAACAGAAAAGCCTGGGCCGATCCGGCGAAACGTGAAAAGATCGAACAGATGGCCCTGCTTCTGAAAGGCGCCCTTGTGGCCGGCAAACTGGTGGGCCTGAAAATGAACGTGCCTGAAAGCGCCATTGAAACGGTGGTGGGGCTCCTTCCCAGCCTCCAGGCTCCCACGGTGGCCCATCTGTACAAATCGGACTGGGTGGCGGTGGAAACCGTGGTGGACACGGGGATGGTCCGTGACCTGATTCCAAAGCTCCTGAAAGCCGGGGCCACGGGGATCATCGAATACCCGCTCAACAAAGTGATATGATCCGCGATACGCGGGCGTAAAATGGAAATGTTATGATCATTCGTTCGGCTGAATTTGTGAAAAGTGCGGTGAAACCCGAGCATTATCCTCCCGAGGACATGCCGGAGATCGCCTTTGTGGGACGGTCCAACGTGGGCAAGTCTTCCCTCATCAATACTTTGGTGAACCGGAAGAGCCTGGTGAAGACCAGTTCCACCCCTGGCCGGACCCAGCTCATCAATTTTTTCAACATCAACGACAGCTTCATGTTCGTGGATCTGCCCGGATACGGTTACGCCAGGGTTCCCCAGAGTGTGACGAAAACCTGGGGAACCATGATCGAAACCTATCTGTCCACGCGGAGAACGCTTCGCGGGGTGGTCATGCTGATGGATATCCGAAGGGAACCGGGAAAAGACGAGGACGACCTGATCGCCTGGTTCAGCAGTTACGGGATCCCCTCGATCTGTGTGCTGACCAAGGCGGACAAGTTTTCCAACCAGCAGCGGATCGCCAACCATGCCCGCTGCGCCCGGAGCCTGGGGGTGGATCCGTCGACGCTGATTCCTTTTTCCGCCAAGACCCGGCTGGGAAAGGAAAAGGTCCTCGGCGCCATCGAGCCCTGGACCGAAAGGATATGATCCCATGACTCCGTTCAAATCAGGATACGTGGCCATTGCCGGGGCCCCCAACGCAGGCAAGTCGACCCTTCTGAACCGGCTTCTGGGGGAAAAGCTGTCCATCACTTCCAGGAAACCCCAGACCACCCGGAACAGGATTCTCGGGGTGGTGCACCGGGACAGTTCCCAGATGGTGTTTTTGGACACGCCCGGCGTCCATGTGACCAGCAGCACCCTGAACGTCAAGATGGTGGATATCGCCCTTTCCGCCTTCGGGGACGCCGATGCCCTGCTCCTGATGATGGACGTGTCGGACCCGGACAAACTCTCTGAAGAATACCTGGTGAAAAAACTCACGGCGATCAACAAACCCGTGATCCTGGCCCTGAACAAGATCGACTCGGTGAAAAAAGCCACGCTCCCCGAAACCACAGGGTACTGGGAAGGCGTTTTTCCGTTCAAGGCCGTGCTCCAGATTTCGGCCAAGCACGGGGACGGGGTGGACGTGCTTCTCGACGAACTTGAAAAACTGCTTCCCGAAGGGCCACCCCTTTACCCCGAAGACATGCTCACCGATCTGCCCACCCGGTTTTTCACCGCCGAGATGATCCGTGAAAAGGTGTTCCGCCTGACAGGCCAGGAGATTCCCTATTCGTCGGCCGTGACCGTGGATTCCTTTTCCGAAAAGGGGGATCTGGTGTCGATCCACGCCACTATCCACGTGGAACGGGATTCCCAGAAAGGCATCGTCATTGGAAAAGGAGGCTCGAAACTCAAGCAGATCGGTGAGGACGCCCGGAAGGAAATTGAAAAACTCCTGGAAAAACGGGTGTATCTCAAGCTGTTTGTCCGTGTCCAGAAAAACTGGACCCGTGACACCAAAGCCATCGCGAAATTCGGGGTCTGACATGGCAAAGAACCGCCATGACCCGTTCGCGTTTTCCGACAGTCCGGACGATGCCGAGATCCGGCGTGAAAAACAGAAGGCCCGGGATCTCCGCCATTCGGAATGGTGGAGGCGGCATTGCGCCAAAGGGGTCTGTTACTACTGCGGAAAAAAAACGCTGCCCGAAGATCTGACCATGGACCATGTGGTTCCCCTGTCCCGCGGCGGCAAAAGCACCAAAGGCAACACGGTTCCCGCCTGCAAGCTCTGCAACACGAAAAAACGCCTGCTTCTTCCCATGGAGTGGATTGAGTACATGGATCACCTGAAAGACGCGGACTGATCGCGCGTGGATTTGGTCATCATGGATTCGAACGGATGATTTGAATTTTCTTTATAAAAAAGGGAGTTAACTTTCATTCGATGGTGAATTTCGGGCGTTGGATGTTCGGAGCTCGGTTTTTCTTCAGTTCATCAACCCGCCTGATCTTCGTCACCCACATGTTTGATCCCTGAATGGACAATACGGTTGGACTCCACGATAAACGCCGCGATGTCCTCGTCCGTTTCAAGGTTGACCGGAGTCCGTGAGAGAAGGTCTGCCAGGCCGTGGCAGAAAATCCAGCCCTGGGTCATGATTTTCAGCTTCAGATCGCCGTCCACGCTGGCCAGGGGCGGGTAATCTTTCAGCCGTTCGAGGTTGAGCTGGAAGTTTTCCGCCGCGTATTTCCTGTTCAGGTCCAGGTGCCTGGGGGTGTGGATGCATCCGAACAGGTGTTTTTCGTGTTTGGCGAAAAGAACGTAACCCAGGCCAATGTCGACGTAGGTGTCCCGGGTCTTGGGTTCACGCTGGTACTGCGCCAGGATGTCCCAGCAGCGTTTCACCACGTCCGCCTCAATTTCAGCCATGGTTCTGCCACAGGAATAGATGGGCATGGTGGAACTTTTCATTTCGTTGGCCACGGCTCTTGCCGTCAGATTTTCGAGTCCGCTCATCCTGACCACGGCCAGGGCCGCGTCCACGATGTCGGTCAGGGCAAATCTGTTTTTGGGGGCCATGGGAAAACCTCGTCACGCGATTCATCGACAGAAATAAAAATGGCTGCCCTGGCTTTGATTGCAACATGTCGTGTCTGTCAGGACAGCACCGGAAACATCAGAAAAAACCAGGGGCATGGACGGGGACGTGTCCATGCCCCTGGAATATTCCCGTATCCGGGGGGGTGGATTCACGGGGGACTGGAGAGATCCTCCTGAATCACCGGATACAAACCGTATTTACCGGAATAAAAAACAAATGTTTTATAACGGGTGTTATCTATCGATTTTTGGTAAACGTGTCAAGGAAAGTTTTTTTCATGGGAATAAAACCCGGGGTGCTATAAAAAAACCCGCCTGTAAGGGCGGGTTTTTGATTTTAAGAGGGAGCTCGAGCTGTTTTAAACGGTCTGGCAGAGACGGTGAATGGTCTGTGCATGCCATTTTCCGCGGCCGGAGAACGTGGGAAGATTCAACTCGTCGAGGTGGGTGGCTATTTCGTTGTAGGTGGACCCTTCCCGGCGCATCGAGGCGATGATATTTAGGATGTCGTCCTTGTCCATGGTGGACGCTTGTTTAGGCTCGGTTCTCACGCTTGACAGGATCCGTTCGGCATCTTCGGCAAAGGATTTTTCTGAGTCGTCATCCATATCCACGGGGACGGACGTTTCGTCCTGGTCGGCTGCACGGCGAGATTCGTTACCTAATACGAAATTTTCGCCGAGAAGTCTGCCGATGTGCTGGGCGATAAACTCGAAAGCGTCGGCTTTCCGCTCTTCGGCGATAGCCTTTCTTTCAGCGAAGGCAAGGGCGGATTCCTGGTTCGCGAGAATCGCCTGGAGGGAATCCTTGATGGTGGTCATGGTGTCGTCAGATGGCAGACCCTCGACACCTGTTCGCGGGCGAAATTTGCGTTCGTTGCCGTTTCGCATGTAATTTCCGTTGGGTTCGTAAGTTCGCCGCGGCCGCTGGCCGTTATTCCCGCTGTTGTAACGGGGTTTTCCGTTGTTGCCGTTGTCTTTGGCATAGCTTCCGTTACGGATGGATTGAAGAAAATCGTTCATAAAATAAGCTCCTTAGGCTTGAAAATAAAATAATATCTTTCACGAAAGCCGGGTTCGGAAAAAAGAATGGGATCAACTGATCCAACCAGAAAACAGCTTCCGGAATTCATCAAAATAAAGTCATCTTGAGGGATTTCAGGTAGAGCTACCAGATAAAAATCCCCTTGTCAAACACTAATTTCGCGAAGCGAAAAAGTCAGGACGGTAAAATCGGCGTGATCCGCGCTCATTGTCGCGAAAGGTGCGATCACGCGAATCGCGAATGCGAACCTTGTTTTTCCTGTCGGCGAAATCCGAACAATTATGAAACCCTGCCAATGTTATTTTGACAAGACAGGGGCGGCTGGGTTATAGTCGCGCTGAAAAAAAAGGGACGAAGACCTGTTGTATTGTTTAATTATACTTTGTGTATTCAGGATATTGAGTTCTGGAGCAGTTTATGTCGGATATTAAAAAGTATATTGGCTACGGCGCTGTGATCATCGTGGCTCTCCTGTTGGGGCGCTGGTACAGCAAGGAGCGGGACCGGCTGCTGTCCCGGGGAGAACCCTGGATCAAATCCTGGACCACGCTTCCAGGCGTCATCATTCTAGTGATTCTTGCAATTCTGATCGCCATGAAATGGTTCCGGGGCCATTGAGAGAAACACGTAAAACACGCTGGCCCAAGGGCAGAGGCTCCCGTTTAGTGACAGGTGGCCTGTGCCGCGCCATCTGCGAATCGACACACCAACCAACGTCAGGACAGGATAATGAATAAAGACTATACCCACACCATCAACTACAAGGCCGACGGCCCGGACCTTGTGAAGACGGATGTTCTCGACCCCATCGACTACGCCTATGCGGCGAAACGGAGCATCGACATCACCATACGGCAGCCTGAATTCACGTCGGTCTGCCCCATGACGGGTTTGCCTGATTTCGGTTCCATTATCGTCACCTACAGACCGGACCAGAAGATCATCGAACTGAAATCCCTGAAATACTACCTTCTTCAGTACAGAAACGTGGGTATTTTCTACGAGCATGTGGTGAACAAGATTCTCGACGATCTCGTGGCCGCCGTTTCGCCGTTATATATGGACGTGGTGGGAGAGTTCACGTCGAGGGGCGGCATCGATTCCACGGTCAGGGCCACCTTCGAGAGAAAATAAGTCAGGGCAGAATCGATCCGGATTCCCTGGCTTTCACGGCTGACCGAAAGTCGAGAAGCAGGTCCGCCACCTGGTTCCGGGTCGTGACATGGGACAATTTCTTTCGGAAGTCCACGGCCCCGGGCAGTCCTTTCACCAGGAAACACAGCCGGCTCCGAAGAAGCATGCAGGCGATGGCTTCTCCATGATGGTCGATCATCTCGTCCACGAAACGCCCGATCATGTCGAAATGCCTGTCCGAAGAACGGTTCCGGTTGCCATGGCCGGCAAGCATCCGGGCCGTGTCCTCGAAGATGCCGGGGTGGGCCATGGCAGCCCGGCCGATCATCACCCCGTCACATCCAGTTTCACGAAGCATGGACAGGGCGTCTTCAGCCGAGTCGATATCCCCGTTCCCGATCAGCGGGATGGTGATCCGTTTTTTCATGTCACCGATCAGGGTCCTGTTTGCCCGGCCTCCAAATCGCTGCTGGGCCGTCCTGGGATGGAAGGCCAGGGCGTCCACGCCGCAGTGTTCCGCCAGTTCCGCGATCCGGAAGGCCTGCTGGCCTGAAGGGTCCCATCCTGTGCGGATCTTGATGGTCAAAGGGATCCTCAGGACGTTTCGGACCGCTTTCAAAACCTGTTCCGCCAGCTCCGGTTCACGCATCAGCGCTACTCCGGCCCCTGTTTTCACGACTTTTCTCACCGAACATCCGAAATTGATGTCCACCATGTCCGCCCCGCTGGCCTGGACCCTGGCCGCCGCTTCAGCCATGATATCAGGTTCAGACCCGAAGATCTGGACAGCGACAGGCCGTTCGGTCCTATGGATTTCCATCATTTTCCAGGTTTTTTCCGATTCAAAGACAAGAGCCCTGGCACTGATCATTTCTGTGTAAACCAGCCCGCAGCCCATGGATTTGACCATCTTTCTGAAGGGAAGACAAGTGACCCCCGCCAGAGGTGCAAGGACGGTCGGCGGGCTGACACGAAGGCCTGAAATAAAGAATTCGTCAGAGGGAAATCGGATTTCAGCCATGGCGTTCCGTCTCTTTCCAGCCTGGATTCGCGTAACAGAACACGCAGTTGTGATGACAGGGCTGATGCCTGTAAGACCCGATGTCTTTGGAAACATAGCACCCGCATCCTTGGGCTTTTCTCTGGCCGCTGTCCCTGGCATGGGAAAGACAGGTCCCCGACAGTTTTTCCAGCAGGGGGTTGGGGATGCAGGCGTTCGCCGTGATCCCGCAATCGGCGGGAAGGGTTTGGATCAGGTCAGCCTCACAGCAAAGAGACAGGGAAAGGCCCAGGGGTTCCAGCACGTTGACAAGCTTCAGGATAACCGTCCGTTTTTCGTCAGCGGTCGGGTCGACAAAGGCGAATCCCGGAATCGCCCTGGCCCTGGCCAGGACCTTGCCGTACAGGTCCACGAAACTGGTGACGCAACGGCGGATTCCGGCCTGGGCTGCGCTGGCCGCGATCCGGTTGAAATCATCCAGGTTGTCATGCAGGCCTTGGCCGGCCAGGGTGTAGTGGCAGATGGGATCGAAACGCCAGGTCACGGTTTCCGGGCCGAAGCGACGGCAAAGTTCCCCGAATTGGGCGAGCCGACGGTCAAGAGCCGGGACCCGGGGTTCCAAAAGACGGTTTTCCGAATTCACGGTGAAGTTGAAAAAAAGGTGGTAGCCCATGTCGCGAAGTTTTTCCCCGTAACCGTTTTCAAGAAACACACTGAAATTTTTGGACCAGAAAACAAGGGTGCCGGTGTTTTCAGGAGACACATGAACGAGGTTCGTCTTTCGGGAAAAGGGGTTCTCCACCTGGAAGAACCCGCGACCCAGGCTTTCCATGAACCAGTCCATGTAAAAGGCCGGAATGTCCGTCCGGCGGGAAGCGGAAATCACCTGCTTTTTCTGAGTTCCTGATCCGGCCATGGATGTTTTGCCCGCTATGCTCTGGAAGCGCGATGGTCCTTATTTTTTCAGTTTATCGAAAGAAATGATTTTTCCGGAGTCTTTTTTCCCAGAGGGTTCTTTGGTGTCCTTTGCCGAGGGCTCCGGTTCGGGTGCTTCAGTCAAAGGGGCCACGACCTTCTCGAGTCTGATCCGTTTGCCGTCCATGGTGAACTCGGCTCCGTCGATGTAAGCGTCGCGAAGTATCCAGGTCACCACCAGAAGCGGCACCTGAAGCAGAAGAAGCGTGACGTGGTACCAGCCTTTTTTCCAGTCGTCCCGGATGTCTTCAATACGGGCGAAGCTGTAGGGCTTGTCTTCCAGGTATATCAGCACGAGGTCTTGAACCCCGGTTCGCTCGCCCATCAGTCACCTTCACGGGGGAAAAACACGGATCTCATCCAGCCGAGCAGGGTGTTGCCCTTGAGCTGTGCCCTGTCGAGAATGTCGAAATCCCGGGAGAGTTTTTTGGGATTGGACAGCCAGTGCGCCCGGGTTTTCATGGTTTCGTTCGTGTCCAGTTCGCGGACCACCCGGGCCGGGTTGCCTGCGGCGATCACATTGGCCGGGATGTCGGAAACCACCACCGAACCGGCCCCGATGATGCTGTTTTTGCCGATGGTGACCCCTTTGCACACAATGGCGCTGTCCCCGATCCACACGTTTTCTTCGAGGATGATGGGGGCCGATTTGCCCACGGGCATGCTCCGGTCGTAGATATCGTGCCAGTCCGAATCGGTGAGGTAGGCTCCGCTGGCGATCATGCAGCTGTTGCCGATGGATATCTGCCGGGATGCCGCAATGCGGACACCCGGGCAGATCAGGCAGTAATCGCCGATATCGATTCCCACGATATCCGGTTCGCCGGCCCATACCGTGAAACGGACTTTGCGGTCGGGCGCCGCGATAAGGGTGGGAAAGTCGCCAATCCGGATATTGGAACCGAAAAGCTCCACATTCCAGGGTTTCATGTAAGCGCCACCCCGGCCCATGTGGTCGAACTGGGGCCGGAGAAAACGCTCGACATAAAATTTCTGAAATTTGAGATAGGCCTGCTTGACGTAGTAGGGACGGTAGTCTTTTCTCAAAACGTCTTTCCTGTCGCCTTAGGGCCGAATCGCTGTGGATCGTTCCCAGTAGTCATGGGAAAACAGACAGCTGGCGGGTGTCAGATCGTAAAGGGCGTCGGCCGCCATGAGAACGACCCCGTTGGTCCATGACAGCTTGTCTTCGGGCCAGACCACCATGTCCGGAAAGGTGAAACCGCACCAGTAGGAACCGTCGTCGTAGCGTCTGTCCTGAATCCAGCCGAAGATGATCCGGGCCAGCTTGTCGTTGCCCATGGCCGACAGGGTCAGGACGAATTCGGCTGTTTCGGCCACGGTGACCCAGGGCTGGTCGGAGACACAGCGAACCCCCTGGCCTTCCACGACGAATTTCTTCCAGTATTTGTCGATGCGTTTCTGGGCCTCGATTCCCGTGAGCGCCCCGGAGAGGATGGGGTAAAACCAGTCCATGGAAAAACGGGATTTGCTGATGTTGTAGCTGTGGGGACGTTTGGCCAGGGAGTCGCGGATCAGGCCAAGGGCGTTCCGCCAGTGATCGTTTTTTTCTCCCAGGATTTCGGCGATGGCCAGAGCGCACTTGGTGCTGAAGAACACGGAGCTGGTGCCGGTCATCAGAGCCATGGGGTCCACCACGCCTTCGGGACTTTTGGCCCAGTGGATCTCGCCGCCCGGTGCCTGGAGGCTCAGGGCGAAATCCACGGCATGTTTGACACAGGGCCACATGGATCGCAGGTATTCTTTGTCTCTCGTTATTAAATAATGATGGTACTGCCCGGCGGCGATGTATGCCGCCATGTTGGCCTCGTGGGTCTTGTCTTCGGGCACGCTGTCCATGTAGGCCGAGTACCAGCTTCCGTCTTCGAGTTGATTTTGCTGCAACCAGTTGAACGCTTTACGGGCTTCAACGATACGTCCGCCGATGGAAAGGCCCATGGCGGATTCCACAAGGTCCCAGGGGTCTGTTTTTTTTCCTTCGCACCAGGGAATGTCTCCGTTTGGACGCTGGGTGTCGACGATGGAGTCGACCACAGAGTTTAGGTTGACCGATAGCGAAAGATCTCTGCCCGGGACTATAACATTCATGAATCGTTCCTCATAATTTCCGTAAAGCTTAAAACCTTCCCTGCGCCCCGATGCATCGGGTGCAAGGTCGTTTTCCCCCACATGACCGACGACCCCGGAAGGACGTCGCATCAGCGATGATCAATGAATCAAGTTCAGCGATATACCAGAAACCGGCCAGCTTTTCAAGATGATTCAATGGGTTGCTGATAATTTAGCCGGGATGAGGATTCCTTGTCCACAGGTTGCAAGGGTTTCCCCCCAACACGGGATTTTCAAAGCGGCACGATAGGTTTTTATGTCCGCTGGTGCGAATGCTGTTTTTATGCAAAACCATATATTAAGTGAATAAACATTCATTTAATGTCTGGCTGAAATGCAGAAAGCGGTCAGGCTTTGAAAATGGTTGGAATAACACGGGAGAAAAGCGTGCTGTTTTGATATTATTTCAAGCTTCGCCAGAAACGTTTCCCGAGTATCCGTAAGGGTTGCAGGGCCTCTGCTTTCGCATATCCATAGTGCGGAGCTATGGATAAAATGGCCTGAAAATAGAAATATTTCAGACCATAACCCCAGGTTTTTTCCTTGACAGAAATAGGCCCCGTTTGTTATTGGAAAGATTGCGCTAATTTAGATTGAACGATCATTCATATGGTTATTCTAAAAGGTTAGTTCATTGTTATTATTATACACAGGAGGGAATTATGAGTAGAAAGATCAGTAAGGCTGCAGTTATCGGTTCCGGTATCATGGGTGGCGGTATTGCCGCTCTGCTCGCCGGCGCCGGAGTCAAGGTATTGCTGCTGGACATCGTACCATTCAATCTGACAGACGAAGAAAAAAAAGACCCCGCAGCCCGCAACAGAATCGTTGAAGCTGGCATGCAGGCTGCCCTGAAGTCACAGCCGGCTCTTTTTTACACCAAAAAACAGGCTGCCCTCGTTTCCACCGGCAACCTCGAAGACGATTTCGACAAACTGGCCGATTGCGACTGGATCTGCGAAGTGGTTGTTGAAAACCTGAAAATCAAACAGGATCTTTTCAAACGCATCGACGGCATCCGTAAAAAAGGCTCCATCATTTCTTCAAACACCTCCGGTATTCCTCTGTACAAGATTTCCGAAGGCCTTTCTGAAGATTTCAAAAAGCACTTCCTCGGAACCCACTTCTTCAACCCGGTCCGCTGGATGCACCTTCTCGAACTCATCCCCGGAAAAGAAACCACCCAGGAAGTTCTCGACTTCATGGAACGTTTCGGTGAAGTGAACCTCGGTAAAGGTATCGTTTGGGCCAAAGACACCCCCAACTTCATCGGTAACCGTATCGGTATCCAGGGTATCGGGAAAATCATGCAGGCTGTTGCATCAGCTGACGGCATCACCGTTGCTGACGTTGACGCTCTGTTCGGTCCGGCCATGGGCCGTCCGAAAACCGCTATCTTCGGTACCTCAGACCTCGTAGGTCTCGACACCATGGTTCACGTGGCTGCCAACAGCTACGAACTCTGCCCCGACGACGAAATGAAAGACACGCTGGTCATTCCTGACTTCGTGAAAAAACTCGTGGCCGACGGCAACCTGGGCAACAAATCCAAAGCCGGTTTCTACAAAAAAGAAAAAACTCCCGAGGGAAAACGTCTCAAGCTGATGATCGATCCCAAAACCGGGAACTACGTCGAAGCCAACAAACCGTCTTTCCCCTGCCTGGATGCTGCTAAAAAAGCTGCCACTCCGGCTGAAAAAATGCAGGCTGTTGTTTACGGTGAAGATGCCGGCGCAAAATTTGCCTGGGCTTGCACCGCAAACGCCCTGATCTACTGCGCCAACAGAATTCCCGAAATTTCCGATACCCTCGTTGAAATCGACAACGCCATGAAATGGGGTTACGGTTGGGAATCAGGTCCCTTCGAATCATGGGATGCCATCGGCGTGAAAAAATCCGTTGAAAAAATGGAAAAAGACGGCATGGCCGTTCCTGCCAACGTAAAAGCTATGCTGGCTGGCGGAAACGAGTCTTTCTACAAAATCGAAAAAGGCGTTCAGTACTTCTTCGATTTCGCATCCAACTCCTACCAGAAAGTGAAACTCAACAAGAGTGCCCTTTCTCTCGTTGCCTGCAAAGCCGACAACAAAGTGGTCAAATCTTGTCCCTCCGTTTCCCTTATCGATATCGGCGACGGCGTATTCTGCGTGGAATTCACCACCAAGATGAACGCCCTCAACCGTGAAATCATCGAGTTCATGGGCAGCGTGAAAGATTTCGTCATGGAAAACGGCGCGGGTCTCGTGATCGGTAACCAGGCTGGCGGAATGCCCGGTGCATTCTCTGCCGGTGCGGACCTGTCCTACGTTCTGAAGCTCTGCAAAGAAAAGAAATACGCTGAAATGGACGACTTCCTGAAACTGGCCCAGTTCGGCCTCCAGGATCTCCGTTACTCAGCTCTTCCCGTTGTGGCCGCTCCTTACGGAATGACCCTGGGCGGCGGTTGCGAAGTGTGCCTTGGCGCTGCTGACAAAATCGTGGCCACCGGCGATACCATGATGGGCCTCGTTGAAATCGGCGTGGGTCTCCTTCCCGCTGGCGGCGGCTGCATGAACCTCTGGAAGAAATTCCTCCGTTCCCTGCCCGCAGGCGTCGAAAAAGACACCGACCTTGCCAAACTCTTCGTACCCGTGTTCCTGAACATCGCCATGGCCAAATACTCCATGTCCGGTGCGAACGCCATTGAAAACGGTCACCTCTCAGCTCTTACCGACCGCATCATCCTCAACCGCGACCTCCAGATCGGCGAAGCGAAGAAAGAAGTTCTCGCCATGGTTGACGCTGGTTACGCTCCTCCCATGAAACGGCCTCTCACCGTTATGGGCGAAGGCGGACAGGGCATGATCAACGCTGAGATCTACAACATGCAGTGCGGCGGATTCGTCAGCGAATACGATGCATACCTTGCAAAACGCATCGCTTACGTCATCAGCGGCGGTCAGGTGAAAGAAGGAAGCGAAGTGGAAGAAGAAGCCATCCTGGCACTTGAAAGAGAAGCGTTCATCGACTTCGCGAAAGAAGAGAAGACGATCGCTCGTATCGAAGCCATGTTGACGACCGGTAAACCGCTCCGTAACTAATACCGGGTCATGAACATAGATTTTTAAGGAGGAAATAACATGAGAGAAGCTTACATTGTAGAATCAGTCAGAACTCCAGGCTGCAAAAATAAAAGAGGCAAGTTCAAGGATACCCGTCCCGAAGACCTTCTGTCTTTCATTCTGAAATCATGCGTTGAAAAAGCCGGTATCAATCCTGCGGAAATCGACGACGTGATGGTGGGTTGCGCGTTCCCCGAAGCTGAACAGGGCATCAACATCGGCCGTATCGCTTCAAAAATGGCCGGATTCCCCGACTCAGTGTGCGGTGCAACGGTTAACCGTTTCTGCTCTTCCGGTATCGAAGCCATCGCTCTTGCCACGCTTCGCGTACAGGCTGGCTGGTCCGATGTGGCCATGGGTGCCGGTATCGAATCCATGACTTTCGTACCCATGGGAGGCAACAAACCCCGCCCTCATCCCGAATTTTCAAAGGAAGATCCCACTGCTTACATTTCAATGGGTATCACCGCTGAAAACGTGGCCTCGCGTTACAACATCACCCGTCAGGAATGCGATGAGTTCGCTGCCAAATCAAACGAAAAAGCAGCCATCGCTCAGAAAAACGGCTGGTTCACTGAAATCGTTCCCACCCCTGCGGTGAAATTCGTGAAACAGGCCGATGGCACTTTCAAAAAAGAAACCTTCATCGTCAGCGAAGATGACGGCGTTCGTCCCGGCACAACCGCAGAAGGTATCGCAAAACTCAGCAGCCCCTTCAAGTTCGGCGGCGTGGCCACAGCGGCCAACAGCTCGCAGACCACCGACGGTGCGGCCGCGACTCTTGTTGCAAGCAAAGAAGCCTGCGAAAGACTGGGCCTCAAACCCATCGCAAAAATCATCGCTTACGCCGTAGCCGGTTGCAAATCCGACGAAATGGGTGTTGGTCCGAAATATGCGATTCCCAAAGCTCTGAAAATCGCCGGTCTTACCATTGACCAGATCGACGCTTTCGAGCTGAACGAAGCTTTCGCTACCCAGGCCATTCACTGCGTGAAAGAACTCGGCATCGACATCAACAAAGTGAACCTGAACGGCGGCGCCATCGCTCTCGGCCATCCTCTTGGATGCACCGGTGCGAAAATCACCGCAACCCTCCTTTCCGTTCTCAAGAGAACCGGCGGGAAATACGGTATCGTCTCCATGTGTATCGGTGGCGGTATGGGCGCAGCAGCTATCTTCGAAATGGTCTAATGACCTCGTAACATAGCTTGATTCAAAGGGCTGCCCTCACCGGCAGCCCTTTTTTTTTGAATCATACGGCTTTACTTGATTTCCATCATGGCTTATCTTGGGGCCGAAACAGACACGTGATGGAATGAAATAAACACCGATTTTTGCTGGAAATCTGTTAATCGGATCACGATCAACCCTATGGTGAGACAGGATCAGACATGAATATATACACCTACCCTTCGCCTGAGGCGGAAGAAAAATTCAGGAAAATTGTAGACAGGGGACTCGGCTATTCCGATGATGAACTGGACAGCGTGAATGCCATACTCTCAGACGTGAAGAAGAGGGGCGACGAGGCACTCATGGAGTACACCCGACGTTTCGACGCCCCGGCTCTGACGCTTGACCGCTTGGTCGTGAGTGAAGAAGAGTTTGTTCTGGCCGAGACAAGCGTTTCACCCGAATTCATTCGGGCCGTGGACAGAGCCGTGGAACAGATCTCCTCTTTTCACAAGAAACAGCGGCAGAATTCCTGGATTGACACGGACCGTGAAGGGGTGATGCTGGGTCAGATGGTGCTGCCTGTGGATGCGGCCGGTGTCTACGCTCCTGGAGCCAAGGGAGGGAAAACCCCTCTGGTCAGCTCCGTGCTTATGGGCGGCATCCCCGCCAAGATTGCCGGTGTGAAACACGTCTCCCTGATGACGCCTCCCACGGAAGACGGGTCCATCAATCCCCATCTTCTGGTGGCGGCAAGAAAAGTGGGTATCGACACGGTGTACAAAGCCGGCAGTGCCTGGGCCATCGCGGCCCTGGCCTATGGAACGGATACCGTGAAAAAAGTCGATGTGATCGTGGGGCCTGGAAACATGTACGTCACCCTGGCCAAAAAGATCGTGGCGGGGACCGTGGGCATCGACATGATTGCAGGCCCCAGTGAGATTCTGGTCATCGCCGACGACAAGGCCAATCCGGCTCATGCCGCGGCCGACATGATTTCTCAGGCTGAACACGACCGGGTGGCCTCGGCCGTGCTTCTCACCACCTCGAGAACGGTGGCCGAACAGACAGCGGTTGAGCTGAAGAAACAGCTGGCGGTCCTCGCCCGCCGGGATATCGCCGAAGAATCCCTGGAGCATTTCGGGGCCATCATGGTGGTGCCCGACATCGACACGGCCATTGATCTTGCCAACGGCATCGCCACCGAACATCTGGAGCTTCTGGTGGAAAATCCCTTTGAGCATGTGGGCAAGGTGAAGAACGCCGGAGCTGTGTTCCTGGGCTCCCACACGCCCGAGCCCATAGGGGACTATATCGCCGGGCCCAACCATGTGCTTCCCACAGCCGGGACAGCCAGGTTCTCGTCGGCCCTGTCCGTGGAGCACTTCACCAAGAAAACCAGCCTGATCTACTACACGAAACAGGCTTTCGAAAAAGAGGCCCGTGACATCATGACCCTTGCGGACATCGAAGGCCTCGGCGGTCACGCCAACTCCATCCGGGTCCGGCTGGAGAGCTGAAAACTCAACAGCGCAGTCCCGCGATGAGGCGTAAAGGATTGGACAGCAGGTCCAGGGCGTCGGTGATCCGGGTGAACACCAGTTTTGCGGACTGGAGGGTTTCAAAACAGGCCCCTTCGTTCAGAATCACCGCCATGCCCAGGGCGCTGGCCCGAAGCATCAGGCGGTCGTTCCGACCGTTGCCGATGCAGGCCGTGATTCCGGCTCCAAGACGATTCACGTAGTCCAGCTTGGCCTGGTCCTGGCGGTCCTTTCCCAGAACGGCCACGGTCAGGGGAAGGTGCCCCAGATTTTTTTCCACTGTTCCGAAGGTGTCGGCTGTGATCACATGGATGGAAAGGTCCAGGCTCAGGCGTTTCAGCCGCTCGGCCACGCCTTCCACGGGCTGGCCGTCCACGGCCAGGGTTCCGTTGTAATCAAGGACAAGGTGCTGGAGTTCAAGCTCTCCAAATCCGGGAATGTCAATATGGATCATGGTGGTTTCCTTTCAGGCGTATCGATGGATTAAGCGGTCAGGGACGTGGACACTATAGAAAAGGCGGACGAAAAAATCAACGAAACGGTGAGTGTGGTGATTCCCACCTACAACCGGTCCCTCTGGGTCAAGGAGGCCATCGATTCGGTTCTGGCCCAGACCGTTCCTCCGCTGGAGGTCATCGTGGTGGACGACGGGTCCACGGACGGGACCCGGGAACTCCTTCTGTCCTACGGAAACAGCATCGTGCCATGTTTCCAGGAGAACCGGGGTGTCAGTGCCGCCAGAAACCGGGGAATCGGTCAGGCCAGAGGAAGCTTCATCGCGTTTCTTGATTCCGACGATCTCTGGGAAAAAGGAAAACTCGCCTGTCAGCTTGATTTTTTCAGGAAAACCCCCGAGGCCCTGATCTGCCAGACCGGTGAAATCTGGATCCGGCGGGGGAAGCGGGTGAACCCCATGAAAAAGCACGCCAAACTATCGGGAATGATCTTTGAACCGTCACTTCGCCTCTGCCTTGTCAGCCCTTCGGCCGTGATGATCAGGCGTGATCTCCTCGACGAGGTGGGACTCTTCGACGAAACCCTGCCGGCCTGTGAGGATTACGATCTCTGGCTCCGGATCGCCTGCCGCTATCCCATTTACACCACCGCCGAAAGCCATGTGATCAAGCGGGGAGGGCACGATGACCAGCTTTCTGCGGCCCCGGGTCTGGACCGGTTCAGGATAAAGTCCATGGATAAACTTCTGAAAAGCGGCAGGCTCTCGGAAGAGCAGGCCCGTGAGACCATTGGGGTTCTTATGGAAAAATGCGTGATTTACGCGGAGGGCTGCCGGAAACGTGGGCGGGACGTGGAAGCGGAGTATTTTGACCGCTTGAAATGTTTCTGGGAAAAACAGAACCCCTGAGCGAGTCAGGGATATTTTGGTTTTTTTCTCATGACCCCATTGACGAAATACCCCTCACTGACGATTCCGTCGGGTGTGATCATCCGGCCCTGGCCATTGGGCAGGTCATCGGCCCATTCTCCGGTGTAGACCCGGCCATCGGCAAAGGCGTAGGTCCCCTGGCCATGGAATCGCCCGTCTTTGAAATGGCCTGTGTAGCGTTCCTTGTCCGAAATGATTTTACTTCCGAATCCTTCGAGGCGTCCGTCTTTGAAAACCCCTTTCTGGACGCTTCCGTCCGTATCGGTGAGGATTCCAGGACCGGACATCAGGTCCTCTTTAAATCCACCCTGGTATGTTTTTCCGGAAAGATAGACCAGGGTTCCCTGGCCGTCTTTGAGTCCTTTTTTAAAATCCCCTTCGTACCGGTCTCCTAATTCATTGACGAGAACGCCACGGCCATGGGGGACGCCGTCTACGAATTCTCCGGTGTAAGTCTTGCCCAGGGGATAGACATAGGTCCCCGGACCGTTTATTTTTCCTTCCTTGAACGACCCTTCGTAGGATTCACCGTTGGGGAAAGAGAAAAGGCCGCGCCCATGGAACTGGTCCGCCTTGAAATCACCGCTGTATGACCGTCCGTCCGGATAGGTGTAGACGCCCTTGCCCTCGAACTTCCCCTGGACCATGTCTCCCTTGTATTTTTCACCGTTGGGCCGGGTGAACACACCTTTGCCCTGAAAAAAACCATCGGTGAACTGGCCCGTGTAGATGCTGCCGTCGTCGAAAAAAACGGAGCCGCTGCCGTTGAATTTTCCATCTTTGAATTCGCCTTCGTATCGGAAATCCGTTCCTCTTAAAGCCCCCATTCCCTCGTAACAGTCTCCCTGGATACAGAAGGCCGCCACGGTTGCCGGGAAAAGAAAGCAGGCGACGAGGAGCAGCATATAGGTTTTTCGGGACGGCGTCATGGCATCTCCCTGAAGATGGTTTCGAACTGGAACTAACCCGTGAAACAAGATCACTCTATCTTAAATTCCTTGGGTTCATCAAGGGCTTTGTTCTTCTTGCCGGCGAGATAGACTTTGATTTTGAGGGAAACCCATGGTATCAAACTTTAAAAATGGACATATGTAAAAAACAAAGAATGTTTCGTGCAGGCGGAATGTCTGGACTGAGACCTGTTATATTAAAAAAAGGAGGCCCGCAGATGAAACTGACGATGATCATGTACGCTTACTACCTGCTGTTCAGATATACGGCCTGGAAAAAGGAGTCTTTCAGGCAGAAACTCGGGGAACGGGACCTGGTTCTCGTGATGCGGGCAAGGGACAGCAGGATCGCCCGGTCCTTTATTTTTGAGAAGGGGCGGGTCAGCTCCGCATCGGGCGACCGGAAAGATGCTTTGTGCCGCCTTGTCTGGGCCACGGAAGCAGACGGGGCGGGGGTGATGATGGACATCGCCCGGGGAGACTCCAAAGCTCTGATGAAAGCCGTCATCGACGGTCGTCTGCAACTCGAAGGAGATGCCATGGCGGTGTCCTGGTACATGGCGGCGGTGAACCAGCTGGGGAAAATGTACCTGAAGAAAAAGAAGAAAAAAGAATAAAAAACCGTTTCCCGGTGAAACCCGGGAAACGGCCTTTTTGTTCATCCTGTTTCTGAGATACTGGACGTGATCAGACCGGCAGGAGTTTGGGGAAATACTTGTTGAGGGTGGTGTTCCACTGATCGACCTTGTCGGCTGTTTTTGCCATCAGCTCGCTGTAATCCCCTTCGATGGTGACGTTGATCATCACGTCGCCCTTGGTGATCTTGTTGACCACCGCCTGATCCGCATCGCTTTCAACCACGCCGAACACGGTGTGGTGATCGTCCAGGTGGGGCGTGGGACCGTGGGTGATGAAGAACTGGCATCCGTTGGTTCCGGGGCCCGCGTTGGCCATGGAAAGAATGCCGGCCCGGTCATGACGGAGCTCGGGTGTGAACTCATCCTCGAAACGGTACCCGGGGTCACCGGTGCCTGTTCCGTAAGGGCAGCCGCCCTGGATCATGAAATCTGAAATGACGCGGTGAAACTTCAGGCCCTTGTAAAACTCACGCCGGGCAAGATTCACGAAGTTGGCCACGGTGTAGGGTGTTTTGTCTGCGAACAGGTTCAATCGGATCGTGCCTTTTTTTGTCTCGATTACAGCGACAAGATTGGACATGGAATCTCCTTTCCATCGGTTTATGTTGGACTTGAAATGCTTTATAGGTTCTTTTTTGGGGTATCTGTACCTTTTTTTGTAAAAAAAGGAAACGTGTTTTTGCAGATGGCCAAAAGACCCTTTTCAAAAGAGGGAGGTTGATGTATCCAGCATAGAGTGTCTGTGGGGAAAACTTGACATTGGGGCGTTACAGCCAAAGGGGTTCCAGGAGGGGGGCGGGATAATGTCATACACGACGAAAAGCGGGTTCTGGATAGTGACAGTCCTTACCCTTTGCGGTCTGGCAGGCTGGTATCACGGGCAAATGGACATGGACCGGTCTTTCATGCTTTTCGGCCTCTGCTTTACCTGTGAACTGATCGACAGCGCGCTGGGCATGGGCTACGGCACCATCCTCACCCCGGCCATGCTGTTCATGGGTTACGGGCCGGAAGACATCGTTCCCACCATCCTTGTCTCAGAGCTTATCAGCGGCTTTGCCGCCGCTTTTTTTCATAACGAAATCAAGAATGTCGACCTGGGTTTGGGTGGAAAAGACCTGAACGCGGCGATGATTCTGGCCGGCGGAAGCGTGGTTGGCGTGAGTCTCGGAGTCGCCACGGCGCTGAAACTTCCGGATCAGGTGCTGAGAATGACCATTGGTTGCGTCATCGTCATGTCCGGGCTGTTTGTCATTCTCCTCAGCCAGCGGGCTATTGTCTACAGGAACTGGAAAATGCTCGTGCTGTCAGGAATAGCGTCGTTCAACAAATCCCTGAGCGGCGGAGGCTACGGCCCCCTGGTGACCAGCGGTCAGATTTTAAGCGGGGTCAAGGGGAAATCGGCTGTGGGGATCACCGCCTTTGCGGAGGCCATGACCTGTCTCGTGGCGACGGTTCTCTTCATGATGCAGGGGGGCTACGTCAGCGCCCGGGTGTTTATTCCCATGTGCGCCGGAGCCCTGATATCCGTTCCGTTTTCTGTTTTTGCCATCAACAGGGCTCACGAAGACCACCTCAAGATCGTCATCGGGATTCTCACCATGGTCATGGGCGGATTCACCATCTATAAAGCCCTTGAAATGTAGGTGGGAACTGTCTTTTTCTCCGGCCATTTCCGGCCATTAAACCCTTTTCTTTGTCCCCTGTTTCATGTTATCTTCCAAAAAAATTATGAAGCATCCCAGCGCGATCCGCTGACGACTCAATAGAAAAACTTCAGTTCACATGGTCATCATCAGGGGGAGAATCGGTCCATGCTCGCCATTGTCGGAGTTCTGGTTGTAATCGGTATGATCATCGGAGGGTACCTTATGGAAAAGGGCAACCTCTCCGTTCTGTTTCAGCCTGCCGAGCTGGTCATCATCGGAGGGGCGGCCATAGGATCCTTTCTGATCGCCAACCCTCCCAAGGTGGTCAAGGGAACGCTGAAAAGCATCGTTCACGTGTTCACGGGAAAGACCAAGTCCAAGGAGTACTACCTGGAGGTGCTGCTTCTTTTCAACGAGCTGCTGGTGCTGTCCAGAAAGGACGGCCTGATCGGGCTCGAAGAGCACATCAACAATCCCGACAAAAGCCGGATCTTCACCAAGTATCCCGCCATTCTCGCCAATCACCATGTCCTGGATTTCATCTGTGACAACTTCAAGATCTACATCGCCACGTCTCCCGAACCCCATGTGTTCGAAAGCGTGATGGATGTGGACATGGAAACCCTTCACAAAGACGAGGAAGCCTACCCCAAGGCCATTACCGCCGTTTCCGATTCTCTGCCCGGCATCGGTATCGTGGCCGCCGTTCTGGGTATCGTCATCACCATGGGTAAAATCAACGAGCCGCCCGAGGTCCTGGGACACAGCATCGGGGCGGCTCTGGTCGGAACCTTTCTCGGAATTCTGGGATGTTACGGCTTTCTCGGTCCCATGGCCACCAACCTGGAACACCAGAACCACGACAACGCGGTGGTGTTCAGCGTGATCAAGTCAGCCCTGGTGGCGTTTTCCCACAACTGGCATCCCACCCTGGTGGTCGATGCGGCCCGGCGCGCCATCCCGGCCAGTGAAAGACCGACGTTTGCCGAGCTTGAAGAGGCGATAAAAAATGCCAAAAAGTGACAAAGGCGACAAGGCCGAAAAAAAGGTCGTGATCAAAAAGATCAACAAAGGAGGCCATGGGGGGCACCATGGTGGGGCCTGGAAGGTGGCCTACGCCGATTTTGTCACGGGTATGATGGCCTTTTTCCTTCTGATGTGGCTGATTTCCATGGCATCTCCCGACCAGAAGAACCATCTGGCCGGGTATTTCAAGGAGTTCAGCCTGTTTGACGACAGCGGGATGTCCGACAATCCCAGCACTTCCACCCGGGTTCCTCCGGATCATCTGTCGGCCACCGTGGGGGATTCCGACACCGACAGCGAGCTGACCAGTTCCGAGAAGATCGCCGACATGGTGAACGAGGCCATCGAGAAGAAGCTCCAGGAGATCAAGGACCAGATTATCGTGGAGGTTTTCGACCAGGGTGTCCGCGTCGATGCCATCAACAGGGACAATCAGCCCCTGTTCGATTCGGGCAGTTCCACTCCGACGCCGCTCGGACGAAAGGTGATGCGGGAAATCGGGCTGTCCATCAAGGACATCAACAACAGGATCGCCATTGAGGGTCACACCGATGCGGTGAAGTACAGCGGAGACAAATACACCAACTGGGAACTGTCCACGGACAGGGCCTCTATGGCTCGACGGGTTTTCCACGATATCGGGATCAGTCCGGACCGCATCCAGCGGGTTTCGGGCTTTGCCTCGTCCCAGCCCCTGAAGAACACCGACGTCTACGATCCTAAAAACAGGCGGATCAGCATTATTCTCTACAATGAGAACGCACCGGATATCCGGGGCAGGAAATGATGGCGCTTGTTCAATTGACGGGATACGGGAGTAATGAAGGCCGATAAGGTCAGGCTGAGGGTTTCCGCTGGGGGGCTGACTCCGGTTTTTCTCCGAAGGTTTCCCGAAGCACCCGTCCTATCACCGACTGGGGATCTTTGAGGAGTTTCGATCCCCGGGTGATTTTGCACAGGCTGATCTTGTGTCTGAGGGCGATGCTCCGCTGGGTTTCCCCCCGGTGAAGGTCTTTCAGTAACGACCACCGGAGAGCGATGTCGTTCAACTCTTTTTCCGTAAACATCTCGCGAAACAGCCGTGCCATGGTCCCATGGTCTCCGATTTCCGCAAACACGCCGATCAGCTCATTGAAAGAATCCACCGTCACCCCTGCTGCCTTATGGTTTCTGCCTGTAGAAACACCTCGGGCACTCTAACACCTGCCGGCGGTTCTGTCATCCTCAATTTTTCAGAGTCAAACACACCTGATGAATTGGAGAGTCTAACGGGTTTTCCGGGCCACCAGAACTTCCACGGGAACGAGACGGCAAGGACCGTCGTAGATGCGGACCGTTTCCATGCCCGCCGGCTGGATGAAACGCGCCCAGGTATCGGCCGACATGTTGGCCCAGAATCCAAGACGGTTCATTTTTCCGGCCATTTTCGCCCAGTTGACCTGCCATTTCATGAATGTGGGGGCGATGGGCCAGCCCAGAGGAGTTTTCATGAAGAAATGCAGGCGGTAGGCAAGGCTTCCCGCTTTCAGGAAATCGAAAGAGGAGGAAAGGGTGGAGGCGATCATCAGGCCGCCCTTTTTAACGCACCGGGCAATTTCCTGGAGGATCAGGGGTTGTTCGTCGCTGTGGGCGTAATTGCCGGTGAGGGAAAAAATCACCGCGTCCTGGGTTTCGGTGGCCACCGGGGCCTTGACCCTGAAATCCCAGCGGGTGAGGCTCACCATGCCGGGAAGGATCAACTCCCTTCGCTCCAGTTCAGCCAGGATCTTTTCGATTTCCCGGTAATTGGCGTCTCCGTATTCGGTCAGGATGAACCGGGCCCCCGGCTTGGCCAGGGTGAAGTAGTCCATGTCGATTTCACGGTAGGTCCCTTTGACGGAAACGGGAGCCGACGAACGGAACACCCCGGCGGCGAGGCCGACTTTGAGGAGGTCACGTCCGCTTCCGGCTGAAAAGATGCAGATCCGGGGATTTTCCAGGGACCGGATGGATTTTACCGCTTCTTCGATGTTTCCCCAGAACCCTTTTCGCTTGCGGCCCTCGTACCATTCATACCGGTACATTTCCGTGTACAGGTTGCGGTCGGGCGTCTTTTTCCGTGTGGCGGAAAGGTAGGTGCGCCAGATTTCACTTTCCGTTTCGGCTCTTTCTCTGTCTGGAGGAGGACAAACCCTGAAACGGCCCGCATTTTCCGCATAAACAGGGCTGGGGATGAATCCGTTATCCGTTGCATGTGCTTCCATGTCGCTCCACGACAGCATGATGGCCTCCTGGTGTGTGAGTGTCAGGTTGGTTAACTAAGTTCGCTGAATTGTACGGGTTAAAATGCCACAGGATGGAAAATTATACAAGTATAAAAGATGGATGGGGAATTTATCAACGCTTAGGCCAGTGGTCAATCAGGCAGCGCGTCGGTCAAAGGGGTAACGCCGGCCATGAATGTTCGATCATGGCCGGCGTCCGGTTTTGAGATGAGGTTCGGCGGGTTTCTTTGAGGTCAGCCCTCTTTTGGCTCCCCGCTTTTCTTTTTGGATTTGGAGGTTTCGGTCTTTTCAGTCGAGACGCTCTCTTCTTTAGGGGCGGAACCTTTCAGCAAACCGATCACATGGTCCTTGTTCCGGGCGAGAAACAGGCTCAGCTCTTCAAGGCGGGTTTCCTCGATGCCCAGGCCGGCCGTTTCGATGTAATCGTAGAGATCATCGGCGATGTCCAGCATTCTGTCATAGGCGTCCGCTTCTTTTTTTGTCGTAAACGTCATTTTTTCCACCCCGTCCCGGACAACGATGAATTTGACAACTACCGCCATGGTGTTCTCCCCAAAGTGTTAGAGTTTGAGCCGTTTCCCCGCCATCAGGCCATGTCGTCGGGAATGTCGGCGTTGGTGTGAACGTTCTGGACATCATCGCAGTCGTCCAGGGCATCCATCATCTTGATCATTTTTTCGGCGTCGGCGCCCTCGATCCGGGTGTAGTTCTGGGGGATCATGGTGACTTCGGCGGAACTGCACAGGATTTTCGCGTTGTCCAGGGCTTCTTTTACGGCTTCGAAATCATCGGGGGCGGTGATCACTTCAAACTCGTCGCCTTCGTCTTTCACGTCTTCGGCGCCGGCCTCGATGGCGATTTCCATGAGGAGTTCCTCGTTGGCCGTTTTTTTATCCACCACGATCAGGCCCTTCTTGTCGAACATCCAGGACACGCAGCCGGTGGAACCGATATTGCCGCCGTATTTGGTGAAGATGTGTCGGATGTCGGCAATGGCCCTGTTTTTGTTGTCGGTGAGGGATTCCACGATGATGGCCGCGCCGCCCGGACCGTACCCTTCGTAGGTCATTTCATCGTAGTTCACCCCTTCCAGTTCGCCGGTTCCTTTTTTGATGGCCCGTTCCAGGTTGTCCTTGGGCATGTTCTCGGCCTTGGCGGCGAGAATGGCCGAACGGAGACGGGGGTTGGCGCTGGGGTCACCGCCGCCCATGCGGGCCGCCACGGTGATTTCCTTGATAAGCTTGGTGAATACTTTGCCGCGCCGGGCGTCTTCCTTTCCTTTCTTGTGTTTGATGTTGGCCCACTTGCTGTGTCCTGCCATGTAACCTCCTGTATGTCTGAAACTGTATGGATCGTGTTATAATGACTGTTTTTTGTCGAGACCGATAATGTAAATTTCCTTGCTCTGTTTCCGGCAGCTCTCCGGTTTGAACAGCCGGTGTTTTTCAAAAACCGCACGGACGTTTTCAACGAAGGATTCCATGTCCTCTCCCTGGAAAATCTTGCAGGCAAAGGACCCGCCCTGTACCAGAACCTTTTCGGCCACGGCAAGGGCCATGGAACTCAGCTCGAAAGACCTGGCCGCGTCCACGTCCTTCATGCCTGTGGTGGCCGGGGCCATATCGCTGAGAACCACATGGTATCCCGGTTTAAGGATCCCGGCAACCGTCTCATCGGGCTCCAGGATATCCCCCGCAAAAGCCCTGGCATGGGGCGGAAGGGCGATCTCTGTCTGCTTAAGGTCGATACCGCAGACATGGCCGCCGGCACCCGTGAGTTCCGCCGCGTAAAGCAGCCAGGATCCTGGATAACATCCGAGATCGAGCACCCTATCACCTTTTTTGATCAGTGTAAACTTCCTCTGAATTTCCTGAAGCTTATAGACGGATCGGGCCGGGTAGTCCTCTTTTTTCGCTTTGCGGGTGTAGTGGTCTTCCCAGGTGTTTTTCGGTTTTTTGTCTTTGGGCTTGTCTTTGAGGGGTCTGAATTTCATGTCAGAAAATAATCTCCATGGCTTCGCCAAGATTCCGCACGCCGCTGACGGTGATACCGTCCAGGCCCGTCAGGCCTTTCAGGCTGCTCGTGGGGGCGATGAGGCGGGTGAATCCCATTTTTTTCACTTCAGCGGCCCTAATATCCATGCGGCTCACGGCGCGCACTTCGCCGGTTAAGCCCACTTCTCCCAGAACCGCCACACCGTCGGGCACCGGGCGGTCGAGAAAACTGGACGCGATGGCCGTGACAATGGCCATGTCCACCGAGGGCTCGGTGACCTTGACGCCTCCGGCCACGTTCATGAAGATGTCCAGGCCCGTGAGGTGCATGCCGAGTTTCTTTTCCATCACCGCCACCAGGAGGGACACCCGGTTCTGGTCCAGGCCCAGCACGGTGCGCCGGGGGGTGCCCAGGTTGCTGCTGCTTGCAAGCCCCTGGATTTCCACAAGTATCGGACGAGTCCCTTCCATGCAGGCCGTGACCACCGATCCGGGAGAGCGTTCCGGGCGTTCGGACAGGAACACGGCCGAGGGGTTGGGTACCTCGTCCAGGCCCCGGTCCTTCATCTCGAACACCCCGATTTCATTGGTGGACCCGAAACGGTTCTTTACGGCCCGGAGCACCCGGAACACATGGTGGTTGTCCCCTTCGAAATAGAGCACCGTGTCCACCATGTGCTCCATGACCCGGGGGCCGGCGATGGCCCCGTCCTTGGTGACATGCCCGATGAGAAACACGGGGATGCCGCTTCGTTTGGCCATGACCAGGAGTTTCAACGTGGATTCCCGAACCTGGCTCACGCTTCCCGGGGCCGAACTGAGTTCGGGGTTGTACATGGTCTGGATGCTGTCGATGACAAGGACGTCCGGTTTTTCCGCTTCCACCGTGGCCAGGATGATTTCCAGGTCGATTTCGGACACCACGAACAGTCTTGCGCTGGACGCCCCGAGACGGAGGCTCCGCATCCTGATCTGGCGGATGGACTCCTCGCCGGATACGTACAACACTTTCCGCCCCTGTTCGCAGAGGCCATGGAGGCTCTGGAGCATCAGGGTGGATTTGCCGATTCCCGGATCGCCGCCGATAAGAACCAGCGAGCCTTCCACCAGTCCGCCGCCCAGGACCCGGTCGAATTCGGAAATCCCCGTGGAAATCCGGAACTCGTCCCGGCATTCCACCTCGGTCACCGATACCGGCTTGACGGCCCGGGCAAAGGATGCACCGTTCCGTGCCACGCCGTACCCTCCGGTCTGCTCACTTTCCTCGGTAAGGGTGTCCCACGCGCCGCAACCCGGGCATTTGCCCAGCCATTTCGGGCTTTTGTGTCCGCAGGTCTGGCAACTGTATACGGTTTTCAGTTTTTTTTTCACTATCCCGGTTCTTCCGTTTCTGTTATGTTCCCGTTGATATTCGACGGATTTGAAACCCGCGGACCATGGTGCGGCAAATCCCATAATAAAGTCCATGGACATGATGGATACCCGAACAGGTCATGATTGATTACCACATCCACACCCCCCTTTGCAACCATGCGAACGGCAGCATGGAAGAGTACGTTCTTTCAGCCATTGGCAAGGGTCTGACGGAGCTCTGCTTTCTCGATCATTTTATCGCCTCAGGCCCCGGGACCCGACATTCCATGTCTGTGGGTGAAATTCCGCTTTACATGCAGGCCATTGCCTGTCTCCGGCACCGGTACCGGGACCGGATCACGATCCGGGCAGGGCTCGAGGTGGATTTTCTGCCCGAAGAAAAAACATTGATTGAAGATATTCTGGGCCGCTACGATTTCGACGCTGTGGGCGGTTCCTTCCATTTTGTGCGGGGGATCAACGTGGCCAGCCGCAAGCTCCAGATTCCGGAAGCGCCGGACGAACGTGACGCCTTGATGGAAGCTTATTTCGAAGGCCTGATCCGCATGCTGGACTGGCCGTATTTCGATTTTTTCTGCCATGTCGATGTGGTCAAACGGTCTGGAATTGAGATTCCCCTCCATCTGGGGTCTCTGGTGGACGAGTTTTTACGCCGTCTTTCGGACAAGGGTCTGGCCCTGGAATTCAACGCGTCGGGCTGGAACCATCCCTGCGGCGAGGGTTATCCGGCAGAACACCTGGTCCGGCGCTGTTTTGACCTCCAGATTCCCTTCACCCTGGGATCGGATGCCCACAGCCCTTCGAATGTGGGGGCTCATTTTGACAAAGCCCTGGCTGTCCTGGCCGGAGCGGGCTATACAGAGCTGTTGGCATTCGAAGGGCGCAAAGGGAAAGGGCTGCCATTGAAAGACGATATGTGCCGTTTTTTGTCATAGAAACACGCCTTTTTTCGGCAGTTTTCTGGGGCGGCCAGCCGACTTGTTTTTTAACATGTTGAAAATAAAATGATAAACAGAACGATTGTTCTGTGGCATGGTTTGTGCTTTTTTTGTCAGCAGGGGGGAGTAAGAGGGGATGAGGGGGGACCTGATTTCTCGCTCCGGGCACCTTAACCGGTGTTCGGGCGAAAATCTTGTTCCTCCTTTCCATTTTCGGGCAGATGCCAGGGCCTGGCGATGGAAACAGACACGTAAGGGGTTCTATGTTTTTTTCCAAACGGATCATTAAAAGAACCATCATGAATGCCCTGGCCCTCCTGCTTGTTTTCCTGGCAACTCCTGCGATGGGAGAGGAGGAAACAGCCGGAAACGCCCTGTTTACCAGCCTGGAGAGACGGCTGGTTCAGGACGGGTTTGACGCATGCCTGGTGGAATGCATTTTCAAAAATACACAGCTGACCTTCGATGCCCGGGGGGCCGGACTTTATTTCGTTCACAACGAGTCGGTTCTGGATTACGAATCCTTTGCCAACACCACGTCCATTTATCTGGCCAGGCAGTACATGAAAAAGCACCGCGATCTTTTCGACCGCGTCGAGCAGACATACGGTGTGGACAAAACGATGGTCGCCGCCATCATCCTGGTGGAAACTGGGCTTGGGACCTTTGTGGGGAAACGGCCGGTCGTGGGGACCCTGGCCTCCATGGCCGCCATGTCCGATCCTGTGGTCCGGGAGGTGGTCTGGGAATCCCTGGACGAAAGCCGCAGGCTTCCCCGTGAGGAATTTGTGAAGAAAACGGATAAAAAATCCGAATGGGCCTACCGGGAACTGACCGCCTTTCTGCGCTACGTGGATCATGAGAAAATCGACCCGTTTGCCGTGAAAGGTTCGTATGCCGGCGCCATGGGGATTCCCCAGTTCATGCCGAGCAATATCCTCCACCTGGCCGAAGATGGAAACGGAGACGGGGTCATCGACATGTTCGACCACGCCGACGCCATCTTCAGTGTGGCCAATTATCTCCGGCTTCACGGCTGGCGTGACGGTCTGGATGATCAGCAGACCCAGGACGTCCTCTACGCTTACAACCACAGTAATCCTTACGTCACCATTCTCATGCGGATTTCACGGCTTCTCAAGGGGGAAAATGGATAGCCAGCTTATGCACACCATCACTGTCTGGGCAGGTATCGGCCTGCTGTTTTTCGCCATCACCATGCTGGCCATCACCGATGTGCTGCGCAAGGATTTCGGTTCCACGGGTGCCAAGGCCCTCTGGGGTCTGGTGGCTCTCGTTCCGTTTGTCGGATGGGTGATCTACCTTGTTTTCGGATTCAGGAAAGGAAAGATCGCGACAGATCAAAATAATGTTCAATAGTCAGTCCATAAGGGGGGAATGAGCCCTTCTTCCTCATGGGGATGGGGAGGATGGATCGCAGGGCGGTTGCCGGAAACGGGAACCGCCCTGTTTTTTTGATATTGCGGGGGCAATTTTTAAGAGAGGCTGGAGAGGGTTGGCTGAGTTAATGGTGTCCTTCCGGCAAGCCTGCGTGGAATAAATTTTTGAAGCTGTTACCATCAAT